>DASVVZ010000400.1:0-8523 GCA_036389875.1 Pyrinomonadaceae bacterium | reverse complement strand
GCGGCTGCGCAGGAGGAGCGCTTCACGCGCCGCAAGCATGATCACCGCTTCCCGCACGAGGCGATAGCTTACTGTCTCAAAGAGGCCGGAATAAGAGTTGAAGACATAGACTGCGTGGCCTTCTACGACAAGCCGCTCGTGAAGTTGGAGCGACTGATGGAGACCTATCTGGCCTACGCGCCCATAGGCTTCGGCTCCTACCTGAAGGGGATGCCCACGTGGTTGAAGGAGAAGCTGAACATTCAGGGGCTGATTCGCAAAGAGATGGGCTACAAGGGGAAGCTTCTCTTCGGCGATCATCACGAGTCGCACGCCGCGAGCGCCTTTTATCCTTCGCCCTTTGAAGAGGCTGCCGTCTTAACTGTGGACGGCGTGGGCGAGTGGGCCACAGCCAGCTACGGCGTAGGGCGCGGGCGCGAGCTTGAGATTCTGAGGCAGATGAAGTTCCCTCACTCTTTGGGTCTGCTCTACTCTGCGTTCACGGCGTTCACCGGCTTCAAGGTAAATTCGGGCGAGTACAAGCTGATGGGCCTTGCGCCCTACGGCGAGCCTCGTTACGTGGACACCATCCTGAAGGAGCTGGTCGATATACACGAAGACGGCTCGCTCCACCTGAACCTGCGCTACTTCATCTTTCCGCACCATGCGGCGCGCATGACGGGCACAAAGTTCGACAAGCTCTTCGGCCCGCCGCGCAGGCCCGAAAGCCCGATCACGCAGCGCGAGATGGATCTGGCGCGCAGCATTCAGGCCGTGGTCGAAGAGGTTGTGCTGAAGATGGCCCGACACGTTCAGCGCGAGACCGGGATGGAAAATCTTTGCATGGCCGGAGGCGTGGCCCTTAACTGTGTGGCCAACGGAAGACTTTTGCGAGAGGGGCCGTTCAAGCGCCTGTGGATCCAGCCTGCGGCGGGCGATGCGGGCGGCGCTCTCGGCGTAGCCTTCGCCGTTTATCACCGCTACTTTGAGGGCGAGCGCAACGGCCACCCGGCGAGCGACGACCGCGGCGGCGAGCATTACTGGGACAGGATGAAGGGGACGCTGCTCGGCCCGCGTTTCACCGAAAGCGAGATAGAGGCTTTTCTCGACGCGCGCGGCATCCCGCACGAGCGGGTCGAGCGCGCAAAGCTTCCGGCGCGCGTAGCCGCCCTGATCGCGGAAGAGAAGGTAGTAGGGCTGATGCAGGGACGCATGGAGTTCGGCCCGCGCGCGCTCGGCGCACGCAGCATCATAGGCGATGCCCGCTCGCCCCGCATGCAGTCCGTGATGAACCTGAAGATAAAGTACCGCGAATCCTTCCGCCCCTTCGCGCCTTCCATCCTGAGAGAGCGCGTGTCGGATTACTTCGAGCTTGAGACGGACAGCCCCTACATGCTTCTGGTCGCGGACGTGCGCCAGGAGCATAGAGTTTCTGAACCGGAAGGCGCGGAAAATCTTCACGGCATAGAGAAGCTGAAAGTCCCGCGCTCCAGTATCCCTGCGGTCACGCACGTTGACTACTCTGCGCGCATACAGACCGTGCGGCGCGAGATGAACCCGCTCTACTACGACATCATCAACGCCTTCTACGAACAGACGAATTGTCCCGTCATCGTCAACACTTCCTTCAACGTGCGCGGCGAGCCGATTGTCTGCACGCCCGAAGACGCTTATCGCTGCTTTATGCGCACAGAGATGGACTATCTGGTGCTTGAGAACTTCATACTGGACAAACGAGCGCAGGGCGCATTGGAAGAGCAGAAGGATTGGCGGCAGGAGTTCGAGCTGGATTAAAGAGGCAACATGTCAGGCTACAAGCAGAACGGCAGGAAATTCGGTTTCACCATGGCGGGCGCTTTCGCCGTCTTCGCGCTCATCTTTCTATACAAGCAGCGCATGACGGTCGTGATTGTGCTGGGAAGCCTCGTCGCGCTCTTTCTGCTCTTCGCGCTCGTTGCGCCAAAGCTGCTTGAGCCTGTCGAGCGGGTGTGGATGGCGTTTGCGCGCGTGCTCGGCGCAATCAACACGCGCATCATCATGGGCCTCTTCTATTTTCTAATCTTCGTTCCGTTATCTCTTTTCTTCAAGCTAATCGGCCGGGACGAGATGCGTCGGCGTCGATGGAGCTCGGGCGCGCAGACTAACTGGGACGACTACCGCCCGCGCCAGCGCAACGCGCGCCATTACGAGAACATGTTCTAAATTTGTATCGGCAAAGGATGTGACCTCTGCCCGTTGCACTTTAGCGAACGAAGATGCGCCTTCATTCCAGATGGAATGAAGGCGCATCTTCATGATTGTGCTTGTCGAACAATAGTCGGGGCAGTGCTTGTCCCCACTATTTTTTTTATCTGTTTCCGCCGCCTCCGCCATTCTGTACATCAGAATTGCCGGAAGCCGCGCGGCCTTCCGCGTCCAGAAGCGTGATGTTCTGCGATATGTCCGTCAGAGAGCGCAGCCCCGGCTCTATGACGCGGCGGTCGCCCACCACGAGTATAGCCATTCTGGACGGGTCCAGGTACTTGTTGGCGGCCCGGTTCACGTCCTCCAGCGTCACGGCGCGCACCCGCGCTATGTAACTGTTGAAGTAGTCGTCCGGCAGGCCGTAAAGCACCACGTCCGTCAGCCGGCTGGAAATCTGCTCCGGTGTCTCGAAGCCGCGCGGGAAGCCTCGAATGATTGCCTGCTTGGCGAACTCAAGCTCCCTTGCGTCAACGGGTCGCACGCCTCGCACGCCGTTCAGCTCCTTCATGAACTCCATGACGGACTCTTTCGTCACGGCCGTCTGCACGCCGGCCGAGGCCGTGAACGGCCCGGGCCCCCTGCGATAGTCGAAGGCCGTGCGCGCCCCGTAGGTGTAGCCCTTCTCTTCGCGCAGGTTCATGTTGACGCGAGAGGTGAACTGGCCTCCCAGCAGCGTGTTCAGAACCAGCAGCGGGAAGAAGTCCGGCGTGGTACGCGATTGTCCTATCTGACCTATGCTGATAACGCTCTGCGCCGCGCCGGGCTTGTCAACGATGTAGATGCCCGCGCGCTCGCGCACGGGAGGCGCGCTGATGTTGACGGCCGGAACCTCGCCCGGCTTCCAGTTGGCGAAAGCCGCCTCAAGCTGCGGCACTATCTCGTTCATCGTCACGTCGCCCGTGACTATGATGGCGGCGTTGTTCGGGCGATAGTAGGTTTCGTAGAAGCGCCGCACGTCTTCGTTGGTGATGGCTTTGATCGAAGCTTCGTCGCCTATGGTCGGATGGCCGTACGGATGGTTGCGACCATAGAGCAGGGAAGCGTACACGACGGACGCTATGGCGTTGGCATCGTCTTTGCGCTGCATGAGCTGGCCCAGGCGCGAGGCGCGCTGTAGCTGCAACTCTTTTTCAGGGAACGAAGCGTTGGCGATAACATCAGCGTAGATGTCCAGCGCGCGCGTCAGGTGACGCTTGAGCGTCAGTAGATTGACGCCGCTCAAATCCCAGTCCGTCCCTGTCCCGAGCCGCGCGCCTATGGCCGCAAGCTCGTTGGAAATCTGAAGCGCGTCGCGCGTCTTCGTCCCTTCGTCCACGAGCGCTGCGGTCAGGCTGGCAAGCCCCGCCTTGTCTTGCGGGTCTGCGGCCGCGCCCGTCTTCAGCATCAGATTCATGCTGACCACTGGAAGCTCGTGCTGCTCGACCAGCACTACCTCAAGGCCGTTTGAGAGCTTGCGCCTCTGTATCGAAGGAAGCTTGAAGGTCGGGTCTGTTTTCGGCTTTGGCTGAACGTAGAGCCCGCCAAGCGCCGACTGGTCTTGCGGCTTTGGCTTTGGCTTTCCGCCCTGGGATTGTGTCGCCGGAGGCGTTGCGCCCGCAGGCTGCGTTGCGGCAGCTTCGGTGCGTGACTGCGGCTGTGCGCCGGCCGGCCGGTCTGCGCCCTGCTGCTGCGGCGTGGTCGTGGCGACAGAAGGCTGTACAGGCGTTGCGCCGCCCCCCTGTTGCGGCGTGGTCGCGGCTGCGCCCGTCTGTGCGCCGCTCGTCTGCTGCGACGGCGATGCTATGGCCTGAGCGGGGCCTTCCGGCACGGGCTGGCCCGTGGTTGCGCCGCGCTGTCTCGGCATCACGGTCAGCACGAGCCGCTTGTCGTTCAGGTAAGACTTGGCCACGCGGCTTACGTCCGCTGCCTTCACCTGTCTGTAGCGATCAAGGTCTTGTTGAAAGTAGCCGGGGTTCTTGACGAACGTGGCGTACATGTTCAACTGGTCGGACTTTCCGCCGAAGCCGCCCACGGTTTGCAGGCCGTAGATGAAGGAAGCTTCGCGCGCGTTGTAGGCACGCTCCATCTCCTCCTGCGTCGGCGGCTCGTTCTTCAGCTTCTCAAGCTCGGCGTTGATGGCGTCTTCCAGTTCCTTCAGCCGTGCCGCGCGCTCTTCCGGCGTCCTGCCCGGCTGCTTCAACGTGGCCGTAATCTGAAACTGTCCCGCCAGCTCGCGCGAGTTGTTGAAGGCCGAAACGTCCTGCGCAATCTGTCGCTCGTAGACGAGCGCGCGATAGAGGCGTGAGCCCTTGCCGCCCGTCAGGATTGCCCCCAGAGTGTCGAGCGCCGCGTCGTCCTTAGACCACTGCGGGGCGCTGAACCAGGTGGTGTAAATGCGCGGCAAAGATACCCTGTCATCCATCGTCAGCCGGGTCTCTTTTTCGATGGAGGGCTGGGTGATGTTCAGGGGTTTGACCTCAGGCCCCCGCTTGAGCGGGCCGAAATATTTTTCAACCAGCGCCCGCGCCTCTTTCGGATTGATGTCCCCGGCCACGACCAGGCTGGCGTTGTTGGGCGTGTAGTAGCGACGGAAGAAGTCCGAGACGTCTTCGCGCGTGGCCGCCGTCAAATCATCCAGAGAGCCTATGGTCAGCCAGTGATACGGGTGATCCTTCGGATAGATGGTCTCGGCAATCTTTGCGCCGACCAGGCCGTACGGGCGATTGTCGTAGTTCTGCCGCTTCTCGTTCTTGACGACATCGCGCTGGTTGGCAAGCTTCTCTTCCGACAAAGCTTCCAGCAGGTAGCCCATGCGGTCGGATTCGAGCCACAGCGCAAGCTCGAGAAAGTTCGACGGCACGACTTCCCAGTAATTCGTCCGGTCTGTGTTGGTAGAGCCGTTCAGAGTGCCGCCCGCTTCCTGCAAAGGCACAAAGTAATCGTTGTCGTGATGAAGCGAGCCCTGGAACATCATGTGCTCGAAGAGGTGCGCGAAGCCCGTGCGGCCCGGCACTTCGTTCTTGGAGCCTACGTGATACCAGATGTTGACGGCCACAATCGGCGTCGAGTGATCTTCATGGAAAATGACTCGCAGGCCGTTCTGAAGTGTGAACTCTGTGTAATTGATTGGCGGAAGCACGGTGGTCTCTCTCTGTGTCTGTCCTGTACTTTGCGCGTTCTTCTGCGCGAGGATCAGGGTTGGAGAAAACATGGAAATGGCAAGCACAAGGGCCGCCAGATTTTTTATTCTCATGACGCTCTTTCCTCCACTAAGCCCCGCGCCTGAACAAGGGAGCCAGGGGCGCAAGGCTAGATGATGGAGAATGGAAGCGCGTGCATCCCTAGAGTTGAAGGCGCGCTCTTTCTCCTATGGTTTTTAACTGATTCTGTTCAGGGGAAAATGATTTTAGCGCGAGACACAGGCAAAAGCAAAAAGGCAAAAGGTTAACGAAAAAATATAAACCACGAACCCACATGAACAGGCGCGAAGGTGAAAAAGTTTTCGTGCCGATCCGCGTGATTTCGTGGCTACTCTTTTTATCCCGTTAATTTCTTCTGCTAACGTCTGGCCTCTTTCGCCGCTCGTTGTTAAAATCCTTCAACATAAAAGCTAATGGCACTTGAAACGGATTTTATAGTCGTGGGAAGCGGCATCGCGGGCTTGCGCGCGGCCGTTGAGCTGGCGCTTGCGGGCGCTCGCGTGACGGTTCTGACCAAAGACCGCACGAGCGAGTCCAACACGGAGTACGCGCAGGGAGGCATCGCCGTCGCGCTCTCCGAGGAGGACGAGGTGGCGCTTCATGAAGAGGACACGCTCAGGGCAGGGGCGGGCTTGTGCGACCAGGAAGCCGTGCGCGTGATGGTAGAGGACGGCCCGCGTCTTATTCGTGAGCTGATTGAATGGGGAACGGAGTTCGACAAAGAGGCTGGCCGCCTGGTCTTCACGCAGGAGGCGGCCCACTCGCGCCGCCGCATACTTCACGCTCACGGCGATTCGACGGGGCGCGAGATAGTGCGTTCCTTGATTGCCCGCGCGAGGCGCGAGCGAGAGATTGCCTTCATGGCTCACGCGGGCGTTGAGAGCCTGATTACCGTTGACGGTAAATGCTCCGGCGTGCGCTACCTGGACCCTCTTGTGCGTGCGCCGCGCGAGTTATGGGCGCGTGCGGTCGTACTCGCTTCGGGCGGCGCGGGCCAGGTCTTCCTGCACACTACGAACCCTGAAGTGGCTACGGGCGACGGGATGGCGATGGCCTATACGGCCGGGGCAGAGCTTGCGGACATGGAGTTCGTGCAGTTTCACCCGACGGCGCTAAACCTCTCGGACGCGCCGCGCTTTCTGCTGTCGGAAGCGATGCGCGGCGAAGGCGGCGTGCTGAGAAACGCGCGCGGCGAGCGCTTCATGTCGCGCTATCACGAGCGCGCAGAGCTTGCGCCGCGCGACGTTGTCAGCCGCTCGATTGTGGCGGAGATGCAGCGAACAGGGATCAAGACGGTCTATCTGGACATGACGGAGCTTTCGCCCTCCTTCGTGCGCCGCCGCTTCCCGAAGATTTACCAGACCTGCCTGCATTACGGACTTGACCTGACCAGAGACCTGCTGCCGGTCTCGCCCGCCGCGCATTATTCTATGGGCGGCATCCGCACGGACCTCTACGGGCGCACGACGCTCCCCGGGCTCTATGCAGCGGGCGAAGTCTCATGTACGGGCGTTCAAGGCGCGAATCGACTGGCTTCAAATTCGCTTCTGGAAGGATTGGTCTTCGGCGCTCGCGCGGGTCATGCGGCTGCGCTCGATTACGCTAACGAAAGAACGCGTGTCGCGGCGAAAGAGATGGCAGGGGATGAAAGCGAAGCCGAGCAGCCCGAACAGCGGGAGCAGGCGGGTAGCCTCGGAGAGATTGCGCTCGCCGTCAGAAAGCGCGTCAAGCGACTGATGTGGGAGCGCGTGGGCATCCTGCGCAGCCGGGCTTCCATCTCTCGCGCCCTCTGGGAGTTTGAACAGATCGCACGAGCGCCGCTTCGCCCCTCCTCCAGAAACTTCCTGACGGTGGCAATGTTGATTGCCCGCGCGGCGCTCTGGCGAGAGGAGTCGCGCGGCGCGCACTACCGTACGGATTTCCCGCGCCGGGACGACGAGCGCTGGCGCGTGCATTCCGTCATGCGCCACGGCGCGGAAATTGAGCCGAGCGAAAGAATAGATTTCGGAGAAGCGGTCGAGACTCTAAAAGATGGCACAGTTCAGACAACTGCATGACTGGAATCAGACCCCGCGCGAGGCCGTGGAGTTGCAGAAGCGCTTGCGCGAGCAGGTCAGGCTCGCGCCGCTTGCGCGAGAGATAAGGACGATTGCGGGCGCGGATATCTCTTTCAATAAATTCGAGCCGACGGTTTACGCCGGGATAGTCGTCCTGAGCTTCCCCGGGCTGGAGGTAATAGAAGAGGTCGGCGTCGTAAGCGAAACCCGTTTCCCTTATGTCCCCGGCCTGCTCTCGTTCCGCGAGACGCCTTCGGTTCTGGAAGCTTGGTCGCAGTTGAAGACGGAGCCGGACGCGCTCATGCTGGACGGGCAGGGGCTGGCGCACCCGCGCCGCGTAGGCATAGCCTGCCACATAGGGCTGATGATAGAGCGACCCACGCTCGGCTGTGCAAAGTCCGTGCTGGTCGGAAAATATGAGGAGCCCGGCGTGGAGCGCGGCGCGTGGTCGGAGATGGTCGATAAAGGCGAAGTGGTGGGCGCGGCCGTGAGGACGAAGCGAAACGTCCAGCCCGTTTTCGTCTCGCCCGGACACCTGATTGACCTAGAAGGCGCGATTGACCTGGCGCTCAGAACGGACGGCGGGTATCGCCAGCCCGAGCCTACCAGACGCGCGCACCTGCTGGTGAACGCGCTCAGGCGGGGCGAGCGTGAGCCCGGCAGCACAGCCCCTAAGACTACAGGCCGACTCTTCTAAAGAGAGTAGATGCAGGAGACGGAAAAAGGTGAGCCGGCGCATGAAAGCTTTCATGCGCCGGCTCATCTTTTCTAACTCAAACGGCTTTTTACTCTATGACCGAGAACTTGGCCGAGGGCGAAAGGGTTTGCCCTGAGACGCGGTCGCGTATGCGGACTGCCACCTCGTAATCGCCGAGCGCAAGACCGCCCGTGGGTATCAGTCGCGCGAGCGTCAGTCGCTGGCCCGCGTCGGAGAGGCCGCTCCAGTCTTCAGCCTGCTTGCCGACCTCCTTGCCGTCCTTCATCAACACGTACTCCACGTCAACGGACGGGCGCAGGGTGGTCTGGTCTATTCCCGCGTTGTAAATCTGCATGTAGAGGCCGAC
>DASVVZ010000399.1:0-2835 GCA_036389875.1 Pyrinomonadaceae bacterium | reverse complement strand
CCCCCGCGCCCGGCCTTTCATCTGGCAAGGCTGTAGGAGACCATGCCGTCCATGGATACTGTGAACTCAAGATAGTCTTCGCGCTTAGCCAGACTCTTTTCCCACCGCAGCTTCCAGTGCTTTTCGCCCTCGTCGCCCGTGAGCTTTGCTTCCGTCAGTGTGTAGCCGGTCATGTCTACCTGCTCGCGGTCTATAAAGAGCTGCGTGATCTCAAGTGCGCGCTGTAGCTTGATGGGAGCCTGACCGGGTGAAGATTGCTCCGGCCCGCCTCTTTCGTCTAACGGCTCAAGCAACACGTAGTTGATGGCGGCCCGCCCGCAGGAATCTTCCGCTATGTTCCTGAAAGTCACCTCCACGGTCGTGCCGCCGATGACCGATGCGTCGAGCTTGATTCGATGAAGCGCCTTCATCCTCACGGCCTCTTTGTTCTTGTAAACATAGACGGGCCCGTTGCCGTTCACGTAGACTTCAAAGCTGTCATCGCAAAGTCCTGCCTCAGACCTTATGGTCAAATTGTAAGGCACGGCCGATTGTGAGATGAAAAGCTTGACGGAGTTTGAGCGGCGAACGGACTGGTATCTGGAGGTGCGGTCAACGGCCAGCCCATCCGGCAGAGCCGCGTTGACCGTGCTCCACCCGCGCAGCTCATGGAATTGCTCGTCCTCAGGGTTCCCCAAATCCACATAATTGTCCGGCGCGGGCTCGCGTTTCTGGCCGTAAGCCGGGGCCGAAGCCATGAGCGTGACAAGGATAACCAGAGATAGCAGGCAAACGTAAGAGGCTCGATTTCTCTTCATGCCGGGCTCCATTCATCTTGTAAGGTTATGCGGCTATATCTTCAGACACCCTAGAGATGGCAAATGATGGCGAAAGGGATGTCCGATGCCGCAAGCTTAGCGCTTTCGCGTGGATTTTTACAGCCCGGAAAGCAATGCGTAAGGCCGCAGTGCCGCGCGTGATGAATTAAGGAAAAACATTCATCACGCGCGCGGCACTCTGTCTTCTGGCCTGCCTTTTTCAGGGTTGGCCGAATTTCTTCCTGTATTCTCAAGTCAGCAAGACAAAACGGCCCGGGGGCAGGTACGCAGGATTCGAAGCGAGTCTTACATAGAAGCATGGCCCGCCTCGCCAAAGGAGGTAGAAGCGTGCCGGGGCTAAATTCAGGAGTTATGATTCAAATGATTCACCCAGCCCCCGGCTTCAATGAAGCGGTCGGGGACGAGAGCTAAAGAGGTAATAGCAGGGCCGGACGAAAGCCGCACGTGCTTTCGTCCGGCCCTGCTATTACTGCGCTCGTTTCCGCTCAGTGAGCATGAATGAAAACGCGTTTTTCCGTACCGAACCTGACCTCTATCTTGCCCTCGCGTATCGCTACGACTTCGCCCTGACCGAACTTCGGATGGTCTATCCATTCTCCTTCGGTGTAGGCTTCGCGCGGAGAATAACTCCTGGCAGGTTTTCTGGGAGCGGCGGAAACGGTCTCGCCCTTGCTCTGCCTCCCGGCCGTAGCTGCTCTGCCGGCCCCGGCGCTCTTATTACGAAAGTTGTGGCGTCCGCCGCAGGTCATGCAGATGACTATAGCGGGCGTCGCGTTCTGATTCAGGGCAGCCACCTGATGCGTTCGTTCGCCTTTGCACCGCCCGCATTGTGCCGCCACTTCGTCTCCAAGCCGAATTTTCCTTACCCTTATGCTCGCACTCATAAATGATGATTAGTCCTCCCACGACCGGCTCTTGCGAATCATGTGCCTGAAAAAATATCTGAAGATGATATGCTTGAAACCTTATCACAGAAGAATCAAGGCGTCAGTCAAACACGAGCACCCACTCCGAACTGAGATTCTATGAGCATCTGGCAGGAGATAGTCGTAGTAGTTTCGGCCTTTCTCGCGGGCATGATTAATGCGGTGGCCGGGGGCGGGACGCTGCTCTCTTTTCCCGCGCTCATCTGGATTGGCCGCGACCCTGTGATTGCAAACGCAACGAGCACGGTTGCGCTCTGGCCCGGCTCGTTCGGCGGACTGCTGGGCTTCCGCCGGGAACTGCGCGAGAGCAAGCGCTGGGTCTTCTGGCTGGGGGTGCCCTCGCTTCTGGGCGGAGCGCTCGGCGCGTATCTTCTTCTGCGCACGCCCTCAAAGACTTTCTCGGCAATCGTGCCCTACCTGATACTCGGAGCCACACTGCTCATGGCAGCGCAAGACCAGATAACAAGGAGGCTACGGCTCTCTTCAAGCCAGGAGATGCCGTCGCGCCTCTGGTGGGCAGGCGCTCTTGCTTTTCAATTTCTGGTCGGCGTCTACGGCGGTTACTTCGGCGCGGGCATAGGGATATTGATGCTGGCGGCGCTGGGGCTTCTGGGCTTGACGGACATACACGAGATGAACGGGCTCAAGAATCTCTTTGCCCTCTTCATCAACGGCGTCGCCGCGCTTTACTTCATAGTCTCAGGCGCGGTCATATGGATGGACGTGCTGCTGATGGCTGCGGCAAGCGTAGCGGGCGGGTATTTCGCTGCGGGCGTCGCGCGCCGGCTGGGTAGGCGGACGGTTCGCCGACTGGTCATCCTGATAGGCATAGCTATGGCCGTCTCGCTCTTTTTTCGCAGGTAAATCGCACGAAAGCTCAATAATGTCTCTGCCTTTTCGTGTGATTCGGAGGTTTGTCTTAATCCCGCCTATTTTGTTCAAATCCGCCCTGAATTCAGCCGGAATGAACTTTCTGGCCCAGAATTTTAACGAAGGAGTTGCTTCTGCCGGGCAAATCATATATATTCGGCTCAACTAGGCATGCGGTGAACCCAATTGCCAGAGCGGTTGCTGGGGTGAGGACAGTGACC
>DASVVZ010000398.1:0-1514 GCA_036389875.1 Pyrinomonadaceae bacterium | reverse complement strand
GATCAGAAAAGAAATGGTAACAGATGCTATCTCCCAGGCCGCCAGCACTCTCTCGCCCGCCAGGCCCTCTCCAGCTCCTTCGTACACGTTATCTTCCGGCAGCAACTCGCTCATCTTCTCCTCGCGCATCTCAATTCACTTTGCTGTCAGGTAAAGGCAAGACCGTACCGGCTTCGACGCGAAACCGCACTGGTTTGCCCAGTAGCTGCAAGGTATAGCGCGCATCATCATTGCTTCCGTGAAGGGCATAGATGCTCGCCTCGTGTTCACCGCTTTCGAGCGGCGGCAACTTGAAGGCATAGCCATGCCATTCGTCTCCGGCATATCCGGCGGAGCGCACATCCGGGCGAGAGAGGTTCGCCGTCTGCCTGGCGATGAAACGGCCATCAATAAAGAGTTGAACCTCGACCCTGTCCCAGGGCGAAGCATTATTGACGGCCCAGCCTTGAATCCCTTCCGGGGTGGCTTCGCACCATCCGCGATAATAAGGCGGAAAGGCCGTGAAGTAGAACGCCAACGCGAGCGCGGCGACGAAGATGGTCTCTGCGATTGCTTTGCCGATAAGTAGATTGGTTAACATAGCCCGTGCCCTGCGCGCGCGTTTGCGTGCTGGCCGCGCTTGCGTCTCGCTCCCACCTGCGGCGTCATTTGACTGGATCTGTTCTTCGAACATTAAGTTTGCGTCTGCGCCTTCTTAAATAGAGCGGCGGCAGTTCCCTTTCAGTGTTGAGCGCTCGCCGGAGATAGTCAAAGGGCGTAAGCGACATATGGGCCCAGCGACGACCGAGCCTGAGAGCGCGAACCATTGTTTCCGGCAAACCTTTACTGCCCGGTCGTGTCATCTCTTTTCAGGTGCCCGCAAAATGTTAAGAGGCGGCCTCTTTCGGAAGCCGCCCCTTTTAACTATCCCGCACGGTGCTGTACCCGTAGGCTCACTGGCCCTGATAAGAGTTGCCGTTGGTGTCCTGATAAGTGAGCGTATGGCTCGTCGTCAGGCGCGCGTCGGCGGGAAGGTTCGGTCGCAGGCGCACAGCGACTCGCAGAACCGCCGTATCTCCGGGCGCAAGCTCCGCGACTCGCCAGGTAAAGCGCTGTGAATTGCCGGGCGCATCCTGCGTGCTCAGAGACGGATCGGAATTGACGAATTGCAGGGCATCAGGAAGCATCTCGACCACTACCAGACTCTTCGCCAGGCCACTCCCCTCGTTAACCAGCACGAGACGATAAAAGATCGAATCGCCGGGTTCATTCGTCACGGAGACCTGCTCTGTGCGAACGCGCACGCGCGGAGTTGCCACCGTCAGCACAGTGCTGGCTTCGCTGGCTATGCGATTGCTCGCCAGAGAGCGCGCCACGATGTTGTAAGAGAACTGCTGACGGTCGGGCGTGCTGGAAGGGATGCGTACTTGCAGGAGCATCGGGAATTGACCACCCTGCGGCTCTATCGGCGCTGTCTGAGTGATAGCCGGTTCGCTCTCCTGGTGTTGGCCGTCGCTATTAGTATCGGCGTAGAT
>DASVVZ010000397.1:0-4576 GCA_036389875.1 Pyrinomonadaceae bacterium | reverse complement strand
CCCGCCGCTTTTCTACTTTAACCTGACCTCAAGGAGCTTTAAGCGCCGCCGATGGTCATCTCCGAGACGAGCAGCGTAGGCGCGGCCAGTCCGCCGAACTTGAAGTCCAGATCGTTTCCGACCATGGAGATGTTCTTCAGTACCGACAGCATATTACCTGCCAGCGTTATCTCCTGAACCGGATAGGTCAGTTCCCCATTCTCAATCCAGAAGCCTACTGCGCCGAGCGAGAAATCGCCCGTCACGTTGTTGTTGCCCTGTCCGAAGCCGAGCAGTCCCGTCAGGTAAAGGCCGTTCTTGACGGACTTGACCATCTCCTGCGGGCTGCTGGTGCCGGCCACTATGAAGCTGTTGGTGGAGCCCACGAAGGGCAGCGATTGATAGCTGCGCGAGGTGGAGCCCGTGGGCCTCAGCTTCAGACGACGCGCCGAATAGGAGTCGCAGACGTAAGTCTTGAGTACGCCCTTTTCTACCAGCGAGACCGGCTGAGACTTCACGCCCTCGGCGTCGAAGGGGCGCGACGAAGGCCCGTCCGTTTTCGTGGCGTCGTCCAGAATGGTAACGAGCGGCGATGCTATCTCCGAGCCCACCTTGTCAATCAGGAAGGAGGATTTGCGATAGATGCTGCCGCCCGACGCCGCTCCGAACACCAGGCTCACCAGCAGGCGAGAGACGTACGGATCTATCACGACTGGAACCTTCTGCGATTTGACTTTGCGCGCCCCCAGCTTTTTCACAGCGCGCTCGGCCGCCTTCTGCCCCACCGATTTTGGCGACTCCAGCTTATTGAAGAAGCGATTGAAGGTGAACCAGAAGTCCGTCTGCTTCACTCCGTTCTCTTCGGCCAGAAGACTTAAGGAGAGATTCGAGGAAGTTCCCCTGTACTGGCCCACGAAGCCGTCCGAGTTGGCCAGGGTCACTTCCGAAGTCGAATCGGAAAAGCTGGCGCCCTGCGAGTTGGAGATGCGCCGGTCGAACTCGCGCCCGGCGGCCTCGGCCTCCTTGGCCATCTCTATCTTCTTCTCGGGCGTGACGCGTGCGAGGCCCTCGTCGAAAATCATGAGCTTGCCCGCATAGCTTCCCAGAAGCTCTTTCGGAGCGAGCCCGTTGAACTCGTCCGGGTTAGAGACCTTGACTATCTCCATGGTCTGGCCGACAAGCTCCCGGACGCTCTTGTCCGTGAAGTCCGTCGTGTAGGTGAGGGCGGTCGCGTTGTTCTTGAAGATACGCATCCCCAAACCCTTGCTGATGTTCTGTTGCAGCTTTTCTATCTGGCCCAGCCGGACCGTCGTGTTAAAGCCGTTGCTTGTGATTATGTAAACGTCCGCGGCGTCAGCGCCCTGTTTGCGAAAGGCCGCGACCAGCTCCGTTGCTAAATTCTTGTAATCAGGCATCGCGCGACTCCTTTGCACTGGCTTCCGTCACGGCCGCCTGAACCTTCGTGCCGCCCACGGTTATCTCAGAGACCTTGACGGTCGGGATGCCCATCCCTACGGGGACGCTCTGGCCGTTCTTGCCGCACGTCCAGCCGCCGTCGGCAAAGGTCAAATCGCTTCCGACCATGGTTACCTTCGTCATCACTTCGGGACCGTTGCCGATGAGCGTGACGCCCTTGAGCGGCGCGGTTATCTTGCCGTCTTCTATGCGGTAGCTCTCCGCCACCGAGAAGGTGAAGTCGCCTTTGGTGATGTCCACCTGCCCGCCCGTGAAACGCTTGGCGTAGATACCCCTCTTCACGCTCTTGATTATCTCTTCCGGGTCGTACTTGCCAGGCTTCATGTAGGTATTGGTCATGCGGGCCATGGGCATGTAGTTATAAGCCTGTCTGCGCCCGTTGCCCGTGGGCTTGACCTTCATCTGCTGAGCGCTGATGCGGTCGCACATGTAGCCGCGCAGGATGCCGTTCTCAATCAGCATGGTGGAAGTAGGAGCGTTGCCTTCATCGTCCACGTTGATGGTGCCGCGCATGTTCTCGAACAAGCCCTCGTCCAGAACCGTGCAGGCTTCCGACGCCACTTTTTCGCCCACGCGGCCCGAGTAGTTGGAGAGCTTCTTGTAGTTGAAATCGGCTTCGAGCCCGTGGCCGACCGCCTCGTGAAGCAGCACGGCCGAGTCGCCCGCGCCGAGCACCACCGTCTGCGGCCCTGCTTCGGCGTCTTCGGCCTTCAGGTTCATGACGGCAAGGCGCGCAGCCTCTCGCGCGATGTCTGCGGCCTTGCGCTTCCTGTCGAAGTATTCGAGCCCTATGCGGCCGCCGCCCGAGTCGTAGCCCGTCTCGCGCCGCTTGCCTTCCTCGGCTATGCAGGAGGTGGAGAAGACGAAGACCGGCTGCATGTCCGTCCAGGTGACGCCCTCGCTGTTGGCATAGGCCAGGTGCTTGACCTCGTCCTCGAAGCTCGCGTTGACGCGCACAATCTTCGGGCTGTAGGCTTTGGCCGCTTCGTTGGCTTCCCTGATGAAGGCCAGCTTCTTGTTCAGGTCGGAGGAGGTGGCCAGTTCCTTGACGGGGTAGAGATTTCTGGGACGAATCTCGCTGATGGCGGCTACGCGCTGGCGGGCCGTGCGGTCGTTGGCGATGGCGGCGGCAGCGCCCGCAGCCTCCATCATCTTCTCCATAGTCAGGTCTTCGCTGAAAGCGTAGCCGACCTGGTCTCCACGGATGGCGCGTATGCCTACGCCGGAGATGACGCCGCGCCGCGCGCTCTTAACCTTGTCCTCTTCAAAGACCAGCAGCGACGTGATGCGATACTCGAAGAAGAGGTCTGCGAAATCCGCGCCCTTCGAGAGCGTGGCCGCCAGAAGTTTGTTCATCTCATCCTTGCTCACCTGAAAGTAGGTGCCGAGGACGGGTAAGTTTAAAGGCATAGTCTCTCCGCGAACGATAGAATTCATCCACAGGTCGCTTGATGCGACCGCCGCCAAAGCGAGAGAGCTTTTTACCATAAAATCGCGTCTTTTCATGAGCGGTTCCTTTCTGGAAGGGGGATTCTCGCCCCTGTCATCTCAAACAAGTCCCCTGATTGTCCTGAAACCTGAGAAGGGTTACAAATTAGTGTCTTACAGGACTAGGCTGGCTGTACGTTAGAAAATTTAGAAATCAGAGCTGGTGACGCGCGCCGGAATACGGCCAATATACATCGCCGTCTTACGTAGAATCCCGAAACATAGTTGCAAGCGAGGGCGCGCGGGCGAAGATTTGTGACGAAACGGGCGCAGGTTGGGATGAAGCGGCCTGATGCTGTGATAAATGAACTCTGGGCTTTATCGCCCGTCCCTGCCTGTCTCGAAAGCAACCACGTCGGGCGCGGGGCGCATCAATCGCTCTGAAGCAATTCTTTCTCTCCCGCTTGCAAATCCGCGCGAGTCTTGCTAAACGTCCAGAGTCATATTTTGATAGCTGCTATAGAGACGAGAACCGGCGGCAATCTGCTGCGCCCGGAGGAGAAAATGAAAAAGAGCTTTGCCACTGCCGTTTTAGCCATCCTACTAATCCTGACAACTAGCCTGTCGGTATTGGCCGACACCATACGCCTGAAGGACGGTAGCATCATACGCGGCCAGATAATAGGCTTCCGCGACCAGCAGTTTATAGTACTGGTAGGCCAGGGAGCCAGGGGACGCCGCAGCGAGGTCAGGCTCTACATGGAGGATGTGGAGTCGATAGAGTTTGATAACTCCCTGGCGGGCAACACCGGGGGCAGGAACGACGACGGCCCTTCCACCGCTCCCACCACCTCTCGCCCCGGCAATACCAGCACGCGCCCCGGCACTTCCGGCAACACGGGGGGCAGCACCAGCGGCAACGCTTCGACCAGCAGGCCCGCGTCGACACCGCCCACATTCCAGATAAATACGCGCGTGCGCGGCGACGCCACGACTAACGGCTGGACTAACACGGGGCTGGTCGTTCGCCGTGGCCAGCGCATACGTATCACCGCCACCGGGAACGTCACGCTGGGAGCAGGACGAGTCTCTACGCCTGCCGGCATACGCACGCTGCCTGACAGGGATAAGCTGATGCGCGACGAGCCCACGGGCGCGCTCATAGCCGTCATAGGCGACGACAACGACGAGTTTATACTGATAGGCCGCAGCCGCGAGTTCACGGCCCAGCGCGACGGGGTTCTTTTCCTGGGCGTCAACGAAGGCAACCTCAACGACAACACGGGCGGCTTCGATGCCGTCATAGAGGCCGAAGCGGTCAGATAAGAAGAGCGCGTGAATAGTAAATGGTGAATAGAAAGAACGCTTCTTTCTATTCACCATTTACTATTTACCCGTCCTTTTGCCAACGGGCGCGTCCCCTCCTGCATCCAAGCTAATCTTTAGTCGAACAGTGCGGCCTGGTCTTGACCCTTTGGCAGGTAGCGCCATATATTTTGGGCTAGCCATAGACGCGGAAATCGTCCCTCCTTTTGCAAGGATTTATCTGTATGAAAAGCACCCGTTTCTTTAGTCGCCTCTCTGCCGCAACGCTCTCCCTGACGCTGCTGGCAGGATTGACGGGCAGCATCCCTGCCTTCGGACAGTCGCGAAGGCAGCCACCCACTCCGACCGGCAACCAGAAGAAGAATAA
>DASVVZ010000396.1:0-9988 GCA_036389875.1 Pyrinomonadaceae bacterium | reverse complement strand
CTTGGAGAAAGAGAAGAGAGGCCAGAGATTAAAGGCTAGAGGTCAGTAGTTCTCTTTCTTCAACTGACCTCTAGCCCCTAACCTCTGACCTCTTCTCTTTTAGAACCTGACGGAGATGCCGCCGCGTACGGTTCGCCGCGCCGCGTTGATGAGCAGGATGGTCTCGCCGTCTTCGGCGCTCACCTGAGTGTCGAATATGTTGCGGGCGTCAATCACGGCTTCAGCACGGACGGGCAGGCCGAAGGTCGGCAGTTCCTGTGTAACCATTATGCTGAGGCTCGGGTCATACACGGCAAGTCGCCCCGCAAAGGGGTCTATGGCAAAAACGGTCGCTTCCGGCGAGAAGCGGAAGACCGTGCTGACGCGCGTGCCCGTGGGCAGGTCGCCGTTGACCTGAAAAGCGGCCGTCTGGAAGAAGCCGTTCTCGAAAAGCTCTCCGGGGTTCGTGACGCCTTCCTGTGAGAGGCGCTGGCCGCGACCGAAAGAGTAACCGGCCGAAGCGCTCAACATCTGGCTGATGCGTCGCGTGTAGACTACGCGAAGGCCCCTGGCCGCGCCCTCCTGGTTGGCTACGCTCAGAAGCGCGTTACCCTGCCCATTCTGGAAGGCATTGAGCGGCATATTCATGAGCCCTACGCCGCGTCCCGAAGTGGTGTCGAAAAAGGCCGTAGCCTCTATCTGTGAGTTATTGTCTAAAACCCGCTCGATGCCGAACTCGAAGCGGCGGCTCTTCTCCATCACGGCCCGCCCGTCGACGAGCGCGATTGCGCCGGAGCCGGGCTGACGAAAGAGCACAGGGCCGTCTTCGAACTCAGCCATGCTCTGTATCATGCTCTCCTGCCCGCCGGGAGCGTAAGCCGCCTTGACGCGCGTGCGTGCGTTCGCGTCGAACTGGAACCCCAGGCGGGGGCTCAGGGCGCTCGATTTGCTCGCGCCTAGAAAGCGGGAGTAATCCAGGCCCAGGACTACGACGATGCCGTCTCTTACTACCCACTCGTCAACGGCGCGCACGGAGAATTGTCCCAGCGAGCGTGAGCCGTCTTCATTAACGGGAAGAAGTGTATTAACGCGTGCGCCGCCTACGGTGACATTAAGGCGGTGAATGTCGTTTAAGCGAACCCGCGTGGTGGTTTCAAAGCGCTGCGGGGCGTTTGAATTCCCCGCGCTCATCTGGCCCGCGAAGATGAAATCTATGGTGCCGGAGGCAGGAACCGCCAGCGCGAAATTGACGCCCGTGTAGGAAGAGGTTTGCGGGCTGACAGAAGTTGCGCCGTAGGCTTCCACTACGCCCTGGATGCGGCCACGTCCGGCAGGCTCTTCGGCCGGCATGTTGAAAATCGTGTCGTCCGGCAGGCGATTGGCGGCCTCCTGGGCTTCCATTGCGTCCTGGACGGTACTGTCCTCGCCCTCTTCCATCTGGAAGATTGAGCGGCGGCCCTGGTTGGCACGCACGCGCCACTTGGCGCTGTCGCGGTCTGCGCGACGCTCCGGCGCTGTGCGCCCGCCGCCTACCGGCTCAAGGTTGAAGCGATAGCTGAGTTGGTCTGCCGGGCGAACCTGTACGGATGAGAAGAGCGCTTGATTAAAGCCTGCGGCCTCGGCCCTCACGCTGTAGCGCCCGGGCGAGACTTTGGCGGCGAAGCTTCCGTCCGAAGCCGAGCGCGTCTGCTTGACTATCTCCTGTGCGCCCTCACGAAGGAGCGTGATGAGAGCGCCCGCGAGCGGATTTCCCCTGTTGTCGCGGACCGTGCCCGTGATGGTGCCCAAAGCCCCGGAGCCTCCAAGCCCAAGCGCCTGCGGGGCGCTCGTCACACACAGGGCGGAGAGTGCCAGTAAACTCAAACCGATGCGCAAAGCTTTTCTCATTGTGGCAATACCTCCGACGCGCAACCCCTCACCCATGGGCGACGGGCGCGCTTTCAAGCAACCGACCTTTTCAGTGCCACGCATACGAGGGAGGAATCTCTTTTATCCAAAGGCCCGGCGCCGTTGACGCGCCGAAGTTCTTACAGCGAACTTACTCTTTTCTTTATACCTTAAGCTGGCAACGCTCTCTTTCAGCTTTTTCAGTTTCGGTTGACCACAGGATTCTACGCAGACTGATGCCATGCCTGGGAAGAGCACATTTTCCGTCAACTACGTAAGCATGTCAAGAGAGACCATTCCCCTTTTGGTGATAGAGATGCTGGAAACAGCGCCCCGCGTTTGCCGCCCCTTTTCCGGCGTGCTAGGATTCATGGGCTAACCGTAGAGAGTTTCACGCATCAAAGGGTGTTTTCCGAGATTTCCAAGCCTTATGACAGATCAGGTTCAATTCACGCGTTTAGACAACGGACTCACAATCGTTTCAGAAAAGATGCAGGGCCTGCGCTCGGCAACAATCGGGATATGGCTCCGCAGAGGCTCGCGCCACGAGACGGAAGCCGAGAACGGCCTCTGCCATTTTATTGAGCACGCAGTCTTTAAGGGCACCGAGCGCAGGTCTGCGCTCGATATAGCCATAGAGTCAGACCGGCTCGGCGGACACCTGGACGCCTTCACCATGCACGAGATGACCGGCTTCACCATGAAGGTCGCAGACCGTGGCGTGGAGAAGGCCTTTGACCTCGTCTCCGACATGCTGCTTCGGCCACGCTTCGAGCGCGAAGACCTTGAGCGGGAGCAGAAGGTCATCATAGAAGAGATGAAGATGGTCGAGGACACTCCGGACGAGTTCCTGGGCGAGCTTTTCAACGCCGCATATTTTCCCGCGCACCCCCTGGGACGCCCCATAGAAGGCACGGAAGCGACCGTTTCATCCTTCAACCGCGAGCGCACGGCAGAGTTTCACGCGCGCGAGTTCGTCCCGCGCAACATGGTCATAGCCGCAGCCGGAAGCATAGAGCACGAGAAACTGGTGGAGATGGCCGAAGGGGCTTTCCGGCATCTTAAAGCGGAGGAAGATTCGGCGGCGGCGACGGGGCAGTATGTGGGAGCGCCGCGTCCCGCCGCTCCCATAGTAATCGAGCGCAAGAGGGAGCTTGAGCAGGCGCACCTTTTGATTGCCTCGCCGTGGACGGATGCCCGCCACGAAGACCGCTTCGCCGCCAGCCTTCTGGCGAACGTCATAGGCGGCACGACCAGCAGCCGCCTCTGGCAGTCCATACGTGAAGAGCGCGGGTTAGCGTATTCGGTCGGCGCGGGCGTTTCCAGCTACACGGACGCGGGCGTCTTTCACATCTACGCCGGAACTTCGCCCGAACAGTTGGACGAGGTGGTTGACCTCTCGCTGGCCGAGCTGCGGCGCGTAGTGCGTGAGAGCGTCACGGAGGACGAGCTGAGGCTTGCCAAAGACCAGACCACTTCTTCAATCCTTCTAGGCCTTGAGTCTTCGAATGTGCGCGCGGGCGCGCTCGCACGCCAGGAGATAATTCACGGCCGCCGCATCACGCCCGACGAAATCCTGCGCCGCCTGGAAGAGGCCACGGTTGAAGACATACATCGTGTGGCACGAGAGTATTTCAAGACCGAAGCGATGTCGCTCGCGGCCCTCGGCGACCTCAACGGCTTCAGCGTAGACAGAGCGAGATTAGAGATATAAGGCGGGTATCAAATGCCTGCTTTTCACCATCTATGAGATTTACCGTTCTGGGAAGTGGCTCGACTGGGAACGCCGTGCTGATATGCGCGGGCGAGACGCGTGTGCTGGTGGACGCAGGTCTCAGCGCGCGCGAGACCGTTCGCAGGCTGGCGCTCGTGGGTGAGGACGCTACAAAGCTGGACGGCGTCATCATTACGCACGAGCACGGCGACCACGCCGGCGGCCTGCGTGTGCTTTTGAAGAGCCTGAGTTGCCCCGTATACATCTCAGGCCAGACGCGCGAAGCTTACATAAGCGAACGGCACGCCGTCTCGAACGACGAGCCGCGAAAGCGCTCGGACGCTCTGCGAGACCGCGTTGAGCTAATCGAATCGAGCAAGGATTTTAAGATAGGCGCGATCGACTTTCATCCCTTCACGATTCCGCATGACGCAGCAGACAATTTCGGATTCACGGCGACGCACGACGGAGTCTGCGTGGCTACGCTGATGGATTTCGGCCACATCACCACGCTGGTGACGGAGCGGCTCAGAGGCTGCGCCGGCATAGTCATAGAATCCAATCACAGCCGGGACATGCTCAAGGCTTGCTCCGTTTACCCGTGGGACTTGAAGCAGAGAATCCTGTCGCGCACGGGCCACCTCTCTAACGAGGACGTGGCGGACTGGCTGCGCGACGGCTTTGACGGCACGGCTCGCTTCGTAGTGCTGGCGCATCTTTCGCAGCGCGCCAACAATCCCTTCCTGGCGAAGATCACGGCCGAGACGGCGCTCAGGGAGCGCGCCCCGCTCTTTCAGACGGAGACGGAAATAGTCCTCTCGCATCCCAAAGAGCCTACGCCGTGGATAGAGCTATGATGCCTAGTCTTTCACCTGGCGCGAGAGTTTTAAGCGGGCGCGCATCCTCAACTCGAAACATAAAAACCTTATCGCTTCTTTTAGCTCTGACCGCACTTCTCGCTTCTCTCACAGGCTGCAGGATGGACGAAAGACAGACCGGAATTCCTTCAGCAGCGCAAGACGCCATCGACATACTGACGGAGGATTTCAACGCCGGTCGCTTCGACAAGATTTACGCGGAGTCTGCCGGGGAGTGGCGCGAGCGTGTTACGCAGGAGCAGTCCAAAGAGACGTTCAGCACTCTCAAGGAACGACTCGGCGTGATTAAGGAGCGCGAATACACAAGCGGGAGGCAGCAGCAGAAGAGCCCCGGCGGCAATCTTCCCGGCAACTCGCTCGTGCTGCGCTACAACACGCGGTTCGAGCGCGCGGAAGGCATGGAGACCCTCACCCTGATTGAGCGCGACGGCCGCTACCTGCTCGCGGGTTATTCTGTCAGCTCGAATCTTCTAAAACAGTGACGGGTGACAGGCGACAGGCTAAAATCCTACTGCTTGTCATTAATCACTTATCACTGCGTGGGGCTTTCTTATGATTGAACGATACACCCTGCCCGAGATGGGCGCGCTATGGTCTGAGCAGAACAAGTTTCAGAAGTGGCTCGACGTGGAATTGGCCGTCTGCGAAGTACACGCCGAGATGGGGACGATTCCGCGCGAGGCCGTCGAAGAGATAAAGCAGCGCGCCGCGTTTACGGTCGCGCGCATACAGGAGATAGAAAAGACCACCGATCACGACCTCATTGCCTTTACCACGAACCTCGCGGAATCAATCGGTGAGTCGGCCCGCTTCGTTCATTACGGCCTGACATCTTCGGACGTAGTCGATACTGCGAACGCTCTGCTTCTGCGCGACTCGTGCGACATCTTACTCGGCCGCGTGGACGCGCTGATGGAGGTCCTGAAAAGGCGCGCTTTCGAGTTCAAGCGAACGCCGCAGGTCGGGCGCACGCACGGCATTCACGCGGAGCCCACCTCCTTCGGCCTGACCTTTGCCCTCTGGTTCGACGAGATGCGCAGGAACCGCGAGCGACTGGAGCGTGCGCGCGAAGCGGTCGCGGTAGGAAAAATCAGCGGAGCCGTAGGAGCCTTCGCGCACCTTGACCCCGTTGTAGAAGAGCGCGTCTGCTCGCTTCTTGGCCTCGCGCCCGCGCCCGTCTCCACGCAGGTCATACAGCGCGACACCTATGCAGAATATCTATGCACGCTGGCCGTCCTGGCATCGTCGCTGGACAAGTTCGCGCTACAGGTTCGCCACTGGCAGCGCACTGAGGTACGCGAGGCGCAGGAGCGCTTCAAGCGCGGGCAGAAGGGCTCAAGCGCCATGCCGCACAAGCGCAATCCCATCCTCTCGGAGCGCATCTGCGGCATAGCCCGAACTGTCAGGGCCAACAGCATAGTAGGGCTTGAGAACGTGGCGCTCTGGCACGAGCGCGACATCTCGCACTCTTCCGCGGAGCGCGTAGTTTTGCCCGATTCCTCAATCGCGCTCGATTACATGCTTGAGAAGACGCGCTCTCTGCTGGACGGGCTGGTGGTCTACGCGGAAAGGATGCTGGAGAATCTGAACGCCACTCGCGGCCTGGTCTTCAGTGGCCAGCTGCTGATTGCGCTCGCCAAAAGGGGCGCGTCACGCGAGGCTGCCTACGAATGGGTGCAGCGCAACGCCATGCGCGTCTGGGACGAGGGCAGCGACTTTCATTCATTAATAGCGCAGGACCCTGACATCACCTCTCTTCTCACGCGAGATGAAATCGACGGCGTCTTCTCGCTGGATACTTACCTGCGGAACGTGGACGCCGTCTTCGCACGCGTCTTCAAATAGGCTGAAACATAAAAAACACTAAACAGAGTAAGCGGCACGAAAGATTGAATTTTCGTGCCGCTTACTCTGTTTAGTGGTTTATCTTGCGTTCTGTTGCGCGGTCTACTTTTTGGCAAAGTTCTCTGCGATGTTGCCTATGATGGGGAGCTTGAACCACTCGCCCTGATAGGCTTTGTAAGCGCAGAAGATAAGGGCCGCGAACCAGGCCAGCCAGATAAGCGGGAACAGCAGACCTATGAAGGCCAGATACTCCGAGATAGCGGAGAGAATGGCTATCAGGATGGTCAGCACTATGGCGATGACTATCCAGCCGCCTATGAGCAGCAAAGATTGAAGCGCATGAAAGCGCGCGAAGCGGTTCTGCTTCTCCATAATCACCATGATGAGCGCTATGATGCCGATGGGATAACCGAGCGCCGCGGCCAGATTGGCGTCGAGGCCGCCCAGAGCCGTCTTACCCTTAGGGCCTGTGTCGCCGCCGCCGCCGGGCGGCTGCATCATGGGCGAGTTCGGTGGTGTGCCGTAAGGGCTGCCATAGCCTTGCTGCTGCTGGCCGGGCGGGGGGTTCTGCATAGTAATTTTTCTCCTTCGGAAAGTCTTTTGTTTTTAAGTGTCCTAATTACTCTCTAAGCCCGCCCAAAACCTTGTAGCGCGCTTCTACTCACATGCTCGCTCAAACTGCGAGCCCGAAAAAAACTTTAACTTGGCAATGGGAATCTTATGCTAACGACTACACGTCGCGCAACATTTTGCCGTAATATTGTGCGGGCAGGTTAGAGAAAATATGAAAGCAAAAGTTTACGTCACGCTCAAGCCGGGCGTGCTTGACCCGCAGGGAAAGGCCATACAGCATTCCGTGGAGCTTCTGGGCTACGACGGCATAGCGGACGTTCGCCAGGGAAAGTATTTCGAGATAGCTCTGGACGGCGCGCTGGCAGAATCGGATGCCAGAGAAACGGCCGAGCGCATGGCCCGCGAGGTTCTTTCGAATCCCGTCATAGAAGATTTCCGAGTGGAGATAGAGGGATGAAATTCGGCGTCATGTTTTTTACTTGACTGCCCCCATAAGCGTTGAAAAATTATCCTGTCGGATAAACAGGCACTCGGGCGGCACACGAGCCATCAATCCGCTGACAGGAAAACTGTCTTCTAAAAATTTTGGTACTATTCAACCCCTGCTCGTAAGAGTACATAAAGTAGAAAAGGTAAAGTAATGTTAAGAAAAGCTGGCATACAGATTTTAGCTTTAACTGTGATTTTAGCTCTCGCAAGCGCGGACATCTTCGCGCAAACTCGAATTTCCTTTAGGCGCGGCAGCCGCTCTGCCACAGTCAGCGGTAAACTCAGCAAAAACGGAACTCGGACGTATGTGGTCGGCGCTAAAGCGGGCCAAACTTTGCGGCTTTCCACCACCGGCGAACAGATTAGCTATGAAGTTCTCGGCAACGATTACAGCTCCAGCGGCGAGCGCTCGGCCGACTGGTCTGATTATATTCTCAATAAAACGGGCGATTACCGGATCAAGGTCACCAATAGCGGAGAGGCCACCGGCTTTACACTCACGGTTGGGATTCGTAATTAACAGCGTTTCAAAGTGGAGATAGAGGGATGAAATTCGGCGTCATAGTTTTTCCAGGCTCCAACTGCGACCACGATGCCTATCACGTTATCTCCAAGCACGTGGGGCAGCCGGTCGACTTCATCTGGCATCGTGATACGAACCTCTCCGACTACGATGCAGTGATTATCCCGGGCGGCTTCTCTTACGGCGACTACCTTCGGGCGGGAGCCCTGGCGCGATTTTCGCCCGTCATGGCTTCGGTCAAAGAGTTCGCCGCGCGCGGAGGCTTTGTCCTTGGCATCTGTAACGGCTTCCAGATTCTGGCGGAGGCGGGCTTGCTGCCGGGCGCGCTCATACGCAACCGGGACCTGCACTTCATATGCGAGCACGTACACGTGCGCGTAGAGAACTCCGACACCCCCTTTACCAACGAGCTGGAGCGCGGGACGGTGCGCCGCATCCCTGTGGCTCACGCCGAAGGGAACTACGTCTGCGACGACGCCACGCTGGAAGAGCTGCAAAGGGAGGAGCGCATAATCTTTCGCTACTGCGACGCGCGAGGGAATGTCACGGACGAATCAAACCCTAACGGCTCGCGCGAGAACATAGCCGGAATCTGCAACCGCGAGCGCAACGTGCTGGGGATGATGCCGCACCCTGAGCGTGCCTGCGAAGAACTGCTGGGCTCTTCCGACGGACGCGACATCTTCCGTTCGCTCGCAGCCACGCTGGCCTCCGCACACGTCTGAAGATTTTATGGATTATGAAGAGGACGAGAGAAGATTTCGCGGCGCGGGGGGAACGCCGGGCGGCGTCCTTCATTTTCTGATCGGCCTGGGGATGGCAATCGCGGGCGCTTATCTTTTGACGAACCGCGTGACGGTGACGAGCGGTTACTGGTCTCTGTGGGGCTATAACAGTTTCGGGCTTTCGCTTCTGCCGCTCATCGCGGGCATCGGTCTTCTCTTCTTCAACGGTAAATCAATCGCGGGCTGGCTGCTGCTGTTCGCAGGAGTCGTCATCATCTTCACAGGCGTATTGATGAACCTACAGATTTACTTCCAGCCGACGAGCCTCTTCAATACCATCGTCATGCTGGTGCTGCTCGCCGGGGGCCTTGGGCTGATTGCGCGCTCCCTGCGCTCGCTAGCTTAGTCCGTCAATCTCTGCTTCAAGAGCGCGAAGCGTTCTCTGAAGCATCTCGCGATGCGCCGGCCGCGTGGCCTGTTCCAGTTGCGTGAGCGTGCGCGCGCGAGAGAGCAGAAGAGAGTCCAGCCGCTCTCGCCGCGCCCGCTCTTCCGGAGAAAGTTCGTCCTGAGATGTGAGCTTCCTGCGAGCACGCTCCTCCGCTTCGCTTATCTGGTCTTCAACAGCTTTGCTCTCCCATCCTCTGGCCATCTCTCGCTTCCTCGCTTATAAATCTCTGCGTCCGCCGCTCGCGCTCTTTGCGCGCCGCGCCGATGATGCCCTCATCGACAAAGATAAAACCGCCCGAAGGCGGTGCATCAGCAACGGTCGTGCCGCTTAACTGATACAGCCTTCCCCGGCTTGATTCATTCGTAAAGACCGATTAAACCACAAATCCAGACCAAACCGGCGCGAACTCTGTGGCCTGAGCTTTGCTTTAGCAACTGGGGAGTGCCGATTTTGAGTATGAAGTTAGTACGCTTGATGGCCCCTTTATTGCGAGCTTTGCGAACAATTCGCTTGATTGAAGGTCGATTTGAAACAGGGAGGATGTTGAAATGTTAGCGATTATCGGTTGGATAGTGTTCGGTTTGATTGCCGGACTGATTGCGAAGGCGATTATGCCGGGCAAAGACCCCGGCGGGTTTATTATCACTACTCTGCTGGGCATCGTCGGCGCGGTCATAGGCGGCTGGGTCGGACATCTGCTTTTCGGAACCGGAAGCGTGACCAGCAGCGACACCAACAGCCCGGGACTCATCGTCAGCCTCGTGCTGAGCGTCGTAGGAGCCATCATAGTCCTGGCCATTTACAGGCTGATTGCGGGCAGAAGCCTCCGCACCTAAAACTGTCAGGCCAGCCCCTGGCTGGCGCTAGACCAAAGCATAGAAGAACCTGCCCGCGCGAGAGCGTCCCTGTAGTTCGCTGACACGGCGA
>DASVVZ010000395.1:0-9511 GCA_036389875.1 Pyrinomonadaceae bacterium | reverse complement strand
CCCGCCGCTTTTCTCTGTTCAAAGATATGGCTCTCTTCCTGACAGCCTCAGGACGATTAGAAATCGCAGCCGTAGGACTTCATGGAAGTCCTGGCCTGCTCAATCGTGGTCTTGCAGGCCGCCGCCAGCGTTCCCTTCGTCGCGGGGTTGGCCGCCAGCGTCTTCCAGGAGTTGCGCCACTGGTCTAAAGAGGATTTGTACTGCGCGCGCGCCTGCTCGGGGACTTTGGCCGACACGCATGCGTCATATTTGGCTATGAACTCGTCGCACTCCGCGACGCCAATCTTCTCGCCGCTGCCCGAAGTGGTCGTGTTCGTAGTCGTGGTATTCGTGGTCGTGGTGTTTGCGCTGCTGCCCTTGTTGCTGGTCGCCGTGGTGGTGTTGGCCGTGTTCGAGGTTGTAGTGTTCGTATCCGAGCCGCCGCATGCTGCTAACAGGATTCCGAAGGCGGCGCATAGCATCAGGGGGATGAAAGTTCTTTTCAACAACTGAATTCTCCTTACAGTCTGGGCCAGCGAGGGAAGGGCCAAACCCTATTGAATAAGAATGGTAAAGCGCGTGGATTATACATGAAATGTTTTAAAATTCGACAACCCCCGGCGCGCCGGAATAGTATTCCAGGCTACAGGCGCTGCCGCCGCATGAAATTTTTCTGAGGCGTTAAAGGGAGATTTTGGCACACAAGACAAACCTGCTTTTAGGGGCGACCGTTCGCGACGGCCTGCGCTGGGCTCGCCAGCATGTATATGCGCTAGTCGTGCTGATGCCGCTTGTGCTGGGGATGAGCTACCTGACTCTGGCGCAGGTGACCAGCTACGACCTGAAGCTCACGGAGCCTTCGCTCTTTGTGCAGCTCCTGCTGTCGACGGGCTTCGTGCTGGGCGCTATGGCGGTCAGCCTCTCTCGCGCGAGCCGCGAGATATATCATCTCAGAAGGCCGTCAATCTTTGTCGAAGCCCTGCCATTAGAGCGGCCAGACCATCTTCGCTTCGCCCTCTTCATAAGGGCAGGCCACACCCTGCTGCTCGCGCTCGCCCTCCTGCTCATACATTCCGTACTCGGCAGGGAAAGAGTGACGATTAATTCACTGCTGGCGCTCGGAATCTTCTGCGCGCTCCTGACCGTGTTGGAAGCTTACGCGGCAATCAACTGGATCCACTGGGGCCACGTTCGGCGCAAAGTCAGAGCCATAAAGGCGCTTGCGGTCTTAACCGCGGCCGGGCTCGTGAGCAGCCTGCTTCTGGTTATCTTTTTCAACGAAGCGGCTGCCGTTTATTTAGCCGGGTGGTTACACCTGCCGGGCCGCCTATGGGCGGAAGCAACCGTTTACGCGGCAGGCGCTCTTCTTATCCTGACGGTCTACCTGCTCGCGCAGGCTTCACATGAAGCGTGGCGCGGCGAAGACATAGACTACGCGCTGCGACTGGAGCAAAGGGCCTGGCCGGAATTTAACTTCACAGGGCTGTTACGCGGGCGCCTGCCCCGGGCCGTGTGCGCCCTGCTTGCGCGCGACCTGGCCTTGTCGCTGCGCGTCTTCTCTTCGGCCGTATACGTGTCGGCCGGCATCTCCCTCTTAATCCTGCTTCTGCTCCTGACTATACTCGCTACGGGTGCGCTTCCCGGCGTGGAAGAGACGCTCGGAGGTCTCAAGGATCTGGGCTGGATGAGCGCCACGTGGTTCCCCTCCTCGCTCATTATCAAGGCGGCCGTGCTGGTGCTGGTCGCGTGCCTGGCCTCCGTGGTGCCGGTGCTGGTCAGCCATCAGATACCGCACGTCTGGCTGGAGCGTGCCGCAGGCGCAACCGCGAACGACCTGTGGCTGGCAAAGCTCTGGTACGCGAGACTGCTGACGCTGCCCGCAGTGATTGTCGTTTATGTGGCGGGCGTTTCAGCCGCCCTCATCGGCGAGACGCCTCTTCCTCTTTACTATCTTCCGCCGCTTCTGGCCGAGTGTTTATGGCTGTGGTGGCTGGCAAGCTCAATCATTGGCGGGCTCGCTTTCGAAATGCCGGACAGGACGGGCCTCGCGCTCGTGCTCTCACTGAGCCTCTCTTTATCGCTGGGCATGCTGTCGGTGATACTCTGGCCTATGGGACTGGGGATCTACGGCATGGGCGTGGAGCAGTTTAAGGAGCGAGGCGTTATGCAGGCGGCGCGTTATCTTATGACGGAGGAATTGTGAGCGAGCGACTTGTAGAGGTCAGGGATGTCAAAAAGTCTTACGGCCCCACGCTGGCCGTCGCGGGCGTGAGCCTTGAGATACATGCGGGAGAGATTTACGCGCTGGTCGGGGCCAACGGCGCTGGCAAGTCAACGCTCATTCGCATGATGACGGGGATTACTTACCCTGACGAGGGGAGCATAGAGGTCTGCGGAGAGGACACCCGTCGCGGCGTGCGCGCCAAACGCCATCTAGGCTACCTGCCCGAAGAGCTTACCTTTTATGAAAGATTGAGCGGCCGGGAATACCTGCGTCTCGTAGCCGGGCTGAAAGGCGCTGAAACTGAGCAGATTGACGAGGCGCTCGATTTCTTTGAGCTGAAGACGGTCGCGGAGAAATGGGTCGGCGGCTACTCCCTGGGGATGAGAAAAAAGCTCGGGCTGGCTGCGGCCATGATAAATAACCCGCCAGTGCTGGTTCTGGACGAGCCTTTAAACGGGCTGGACGTGGAGATGATGCGAAAGCTTCGCGCACGCCTCGAAAGCCAGAAACAGATGTCGCGCTCGGTGCTTGTCTCCTCTCATTACATGGATTTCGTGGAGCGCATAGCCGACCGGGTGGGCGTCATGAGCCGAGGGAAGCTGGTAGCTGAAGCCTCGCCTGAGAGCCTCAGGCAGCAGGCAAATCTCCCCGACGCGCCCTTCGAAGATGTCTTCTTTAATCTAGCCAGATAAAGCAGTTCCTCCCTTTATTCGCCCGTAAAAGCCGGCACCTGAAACTTTTTTCTCTCATGTCTGATTCTTTTTTCGCGCCGTTCCCGCGTTAATAGACAGAAGCAGTTAAATCGGAGTTAAAGGCAGGCAACGGCGGGCGTTTTGCTCTCAGGGGAATCAACTCCCCTGAGAGCAAAACAGGGGCAAATGGCCATGAACGCAAATAACAGAATCAAGGTCGTCAAACGCGCGGAACTCGCTTCGGCACACAAATCAGAAGCGCCGCAGACAACGGAAGCTCAGCCGAACGCAACGAAATCAGTCACGCGGAAAGTGACCGCCTGGGTCAAAGAGTTCCAGCAGCGCAGAGTACAGGAAGCCGGGCGCAGTTTCGAGAGCCTTTTCCAGCGCGCCTGACCCCTCTCAATCCAATCTTCAAGCTTTTACGTGTAAGCCAGGCAGGAGCCTTTCAGTGAAAAAGTTTTTCATCATTACCGGATTCATTCTTCTTTCATACATGTCGGCGGCGGCCCAGACGGCTGCCGAGCCAAAATCCCTCTCGGACGCCAGGCAGGCGGAGTACGCAAAGCGCGACGAGGCGGAAGCGACAATCATTTCATCCAAACCCGAGGCGGGCGCAAAGCGCGTGCCTACGGAACGAGTAGTCGATGGACGAGTCCTGCGGGTTGGCCCCACGACCACATATCTCAAGAGCGGCCTGAGCACGGAAGAGGTAATTAAGCTGCTCGGCAGGCCGTCAAGCGTCTCGGAGCGGTTTGAAGACGGGAAGCTTCTCTCGATTTACATCTTCCCGCGCAGCGAAAGCCGGGTGCTCATAGCCCGGTTCGAGAACGGTCTGCTAACGGCCTCGCGCATGGAGACGCCTGAGGGCAGCGAAAGATAACCCTGCTCACATAAAGATACTAGAAGAAGGGGCGCGGAGAATTGAATCTTTTCCGCGTCCCTTCTTCTAGTCTCTCTGCGCCGAGGCTCCCTCTCCCTGAATACAATCCGGGCCCGCACAACAAAATTCTCCTGCTTGTTTGTAGCCGTTCTCTGTAATAGTATTTCCGGCCATGGTCGAGTTCTTATGAGCAAGCAGATCGCAGTCGTCTTCCTGCTTACTTTCATCATTCATCTCATAGGAACGCTCGCCTACGCCCTGAGGATAGCGGGCGTCAGGACGGGGCGAATCGCCGTCTCCTTCTCCCTCTTCAATCTGCTGATTCTAATCTCCAGAACATCCAACACGTTTCAGGGGCCGCTTCTGGCCAAGCACGTGGAGCAGAACATCACGCGCGGCACACTTGAATATGCAGAGAGGGACTTTCGCTGGCTGCTGCTCTCGGCGACGCTTGCTACAATCGCCGGCGCGCTTCTTATCCCGACCTTTCAGCGCCTCTTCACGAAAGCGATAGAAGAGTTCAATCACTATCGCTCGATCCCGAGGCTTGTGGCGGGCGGCCTTTCCCGTCTCAGCCTTCGCGGCGCGAGGGAAGTGGCAAGCCTGCCTGCCGTTGAGAATATGACTCGCCTGAGTCTGAAGGGCGCGCCCACTAGCATCATCATCTACAACCTGTTTGCGAGCGCGCTGATAACGGTCGGAGTCTTTGCCTCTCTCTACGCGGGTTATCTCAATCCGGAGCTGCGTGTGACGGCCAACAGCCTCTCGCCCGTTGTCAACGGGCTTTCGACCATACTGCTCTTCGTTTATATTGACCCGTACCTTTCGATTCTGACCGACGACGTGGCCTTGGGTCGTGCGGAGCAGAGTTATTTCAGAAGCTGCGTGGTGATGTTCGTGCTCAGCCGACTGGGCGGCACGCTTCTGGCGCAGCTAATATTTCTCCCCGCAGCAAATATTATCGTGCGGGTCGCAAAGCTCTTGTGAAAACGGTGTTGCCTCTTTAATTCTATTAGAAGCATGCAGGACATTATAGAGAGACGTGGCGGGGAACGCGGGCGTGTGCCTGCCATCAGCGTAGTCATGCCCGTACACAACGGGCTGCCTTTCCTTGACGCCAGCATAGAGAGCATCCTCAATCAGACGTTCCGGGATTTCGAGTTCATAATCCTGGATGACGCTTCTACGGACGGCACCAAAGAGCGTCTACGCGAGTGGGCCGGGCGGGACGAGCGCATACGCCTTTTTGAGTCGGGCGAAAAGCTGGACCTCTCCAGCCTGCTGAATCTCTGCGTGAGACAGGCGCGCGGGCCACTGATAGCACGCATGGACGCTGACGACATCTCGCACAAGGATAGGCTGATGCGGCAGTGGAAGATAATTGAGAGCCGCACGGACGTTGCGCTTGTCGGGACGCTTTTCGAGGGGATTGATACCCGGGGCCGCCGCGTCAGGCGGCGCGACCGCTGGCGGCTGGCGCGGAAAAACGTCTTCCCGCCCTTTCCGCACGGCTCCGTCATGTTTCGCCGCGACATCTTTGATGAGCTGGGCGGCTATCGTCAAGAGTGCGATTTGTGGGAAGACCAGGAGCTGTTTCTGCGAATAAGAAAGCGCGCCTCCATAGTAGTCTTAACGGACGTGCTCTATTACTATAGGTTTCACGTAGGCAATGCGACTACGAGCCGCTCTATAGAGAGAATCGCGCACGCCTACAGCATGCGCCGGCAGTATCTGGAAGAGTTGCGGCGCGGTCGTGACAACATGCGGCCGCTGAAGGAAGCGGTGCTCAATGGTCATGACGGAAGCTGTCCTCATCCTGAAGCTATAGCCTACGCGCTTTACATCACGGGCTCCATGCGCTTGTGGGCCGGACAGCCGCCGGATGTCACCAGTCTCCTGTTCGAGCACAAGGCTTTCGGCCTCAACGCATTTCAGTTAAGGACACTGATCTGGGCCACCTGGGGATGGCTCAGTCCCGCGAGCCTCAGATTCTTTCTGCGCTCGTTTCTTCGCACGCGGGATTTCCTTGCAGGCTACAGCGTCAAAGATGGAGGCATCCATGAATGGCGTATAGAGTGATCGTAGCGGGCGCGGGCTCGCGCGGGCACGACTGGCTGCGCGAGCTAAAGAGCGCGCCTGAGTTCGAGCTTGCCGCCTGCGTTGACTCGGACGAAGTGACTTTGCGTCAATCGTCGGCCATGCACAACTTCCCTGCCGCGCACTGCTTCCAGCGCCTGGAAGAGGCCGTTCAGGCCACGCCGTGCGACGCCGTCATAATCGCCACTCCGGCAGACCGCCACACGCAAGCATGCGAGACGGCGCTCAAAAGCGGGCGCGCAGTCCTTGTCGAAAAGCCCTTCACCACGAGCCTCAGTGACGCGGTCAGGCTGGTTCATCTGGCAGAAGAAAGGGGCGTGCCTCTTCTGGTGGCGCAGAACTATCGCTACATGCGCGCCTTCAGAGCCGCGCGGCGGCTCATACGGGACGGGACGCTCGGCCGCGTGGGGCTTGTCACCTGCCAGTACTACAGAGTGCCGCATCTGATGCAGCCCTCTCTGGCAAAGCTTCAGCACAGCGTGCTGTGGGGCATGGGCGTACATCATCTGGACGCGCTCCGTTACGTGCTGGGCGAGAACGTGCGCGAGGTGTCTGCGGACAGCTTCACGCTTCAATGGGGAGAGCTGCCCGACGGAGCTTCGATGCGCGTGATGCTTGAAATGGAACGCGGCGCGCGCGCCTTCTACTCCGCCAGCTATGAATCCAGCGGCCACGAATTTTTCGAGGGCGGGCAGGAGTTCTATGCGCGCTTTACCGGCGAGCGCGCGACGCTGCACGTCTTTCACCGCTGGCTTCTGCTCTGCGAGCGAAATCGTTTGCCGCGCGTCATACGGCGCGGGCGGCGCCGTATGAGCGAAGAGCAGGTATTGTTGGGCCAGCTGGGAAGCGCGCTTCGCGACTCTTCATATCAGGCGGAGGTGAGCGGGCGCGATAACTTGCAGACGATGGCCCTGGTCGAAGCCTGCGTGCGCTCGGCTGCCGAGAAGAGATGGATAAATACGCAGGAGCTACTTTATGAAGCCGAAAAAGGCGCGGCGTCTCTTAGCCATAGGTCTTGACGCAGCCGAGCCTTCACTCATACGCAGCCACGTAGAGGCGGGCACTATGCCCGTGCTGAAAGCGCTGCTCGAAGAAGGAACGTGGTCCGGGGTCGCTTCGCCCGCGGCGATAGGGAGCGGCACCGTCTGGCCCACCTTCTTCACCGGCACGGAGCCCGCCGCACACGGCACGCACAGCGACTGGTGCTGGCGTCCCGAAGAGATGACGCTGGCGCGATACGACTCGGACAGGCTCACGCCGTTCTGGAAAAGCCTCGGCGACAAAGGCGTGAAGGTAGGAGTGCTGGACGTGCCTTTCGCTCCGCTAATCGGGCTGCGGGATGGTTTTGAAGTCAGCGAATGGGGCGCGCACGACACCTTCGGCGGGCGCATGAAGTTCGCGCCCGAAGGCCTGGAGCCACTGCTGTCGGTAGAGATTGCGGCGCATCCGTTTTCGCTCGACGGCCATCGCGGCGCGGAGGGGCTTGAGGCGTTGAGAAAATTGAGCGCGGATTGCCTGGAAGGCGCTCGGCTGCGCGGCGAGCTAGGGGTTAGGCTGATACGCGAGACCGCGCCGGACTTTTCACTGATAGTCTTTCCTGAAATACATCACGCCTCGCATAAGCTCTGGCACACGCTACAGGATTCCGATGACGCTCTCTCGGACGAGATGGAGCGCGGGCCGCTCGTCGAGCCCGGAATACCGGACATCCTGCGAGAGGTTGACCGGCAGATTGGAAGATTGATTGAAGCTGCGGGCAGCGATGCCGGCGTCTTCATCTTCTCGCTGCACGGCATGAAGGCTGCGCGCGGGCTGCCGGCGTTTCTGGAAACGCTGCTCGGCGCTCACTCATTTTCACGCGTGGCGGGCTGGTCTTCGCAGACGTGGCGTGAGCGCAGCCTCTCCGTGTTTGCGTCGCTCAAGCGGCGCGCGCCAAAGGGACTGAAAAAGCTTTATCACAGCAAGCTGCCTCAAGAGATGACGAACAAGCTGGCGCAGCCGACCATGATTCCGGCTTATGACTGGACAAGGACGCGCGCCTTCGCACTGCCTTCAGACCAGCTCGGCTGGATTCGCATAAACCTCGCCGGAAGAGAAGCGAAGGGCTGCGTGCCGCTTGAGGGCTACGACGAGACGTGCGCGGAGATTGAAGAGATGCTGCGCGCTCTCCGCACACAGGACGGCCAACCGCTCGTGCAGGACGTGATACGCACTGCCAAATCTCCGGGTGACGCGCTCTCGCGGGTGATTCCTGACATAGTAATTCACTGGGCGGAGGCCGCGTTCAATCTTCCCATGCGCGTGAACGGCCTCCTGCTGGAAGCTCATCCGGCGGCCGCGGCACTCACGGGCCAGCACGCGCCAGACGGCTTCTGCATCACGAAAGGAATTAAAGGCTTCAACGCGCAGACCGTCCACGCCGCAGAGCTTCACAGCATCATCACGGCCGCCCTCGTGAGCAATTAAAAGCGTAGAAGACCGATTTCAAAATCCGGCTCACCTCCGCAAAACGAGGAGTGGCCCGAGCCCGGGAGGCTGAGAAAAACTTTTCTCTCTCTCTGTTCGCAAATCTCCGCATCACTTTGCGTCCCTGCCGTGAATAACCAGTTTGGAATTTCAAACTGACCGATTACTCATACCCCGAATCAGGCGCGGAAGAAAACTTGAACAAGATGCAGGCAATTATCAATTTTCGGAAGATTTTCCATAACAACCTAATGGTTTTGACCGCCGCCGAAAGTAATTTGTAGACGAGTAGGCGAGGGGTGCGCTAAAAAACTGGATTTTGTGTGGAAACTGGTATATAAGTCTACGCCCTTGAAAATCTCTCTTTACCGTTTACCTTTTACCTTTACCTCTAGCAAAAGGAGTTCAAATGAAAATCAGAGCAATTGCCCCGCTTTTTCTGCTTTTTCTCTTCACCATCGCGGCTCCCCATAACGCGAGCGCACAGAGTTCCACCGCTACCGGAAGCTACAAGTTCTCATTCCAGGACGGGTTCGCAAAAACCCTGGAGTTCGACGCACGCAAGCAAGCCGATGGCTCGACCGTGGGCCAGATGTATTTGACTGATGAAGCGACGCTCGTCTACAGGGATGTGGACGGTGCCGGAGACGCCACAGGCAAGTACGCAGGCTATTACATAAAGGCGACCTTTGATGACCTTGTAGTCAATAAGAACCAGGCAGTGATGAGTGGAACCATCACGGACTCGAGCGTCAGAGAGCTGATAGGAAAGCGAGTGCTCCTGACAGTAGAAGACAACGGAGACAACACCAGAGTTCTAGATCAAGTGACCTGGGGAATTTATAACCCTGTGACACGGGACTGGAAGCCCACGGATGCCGAGCGTAGGGTAGACGAAGGGGCCGGACTCAGATGGTGGGCCACGGACTTCGAGCGCAAGGACGATGTCGGATACGCCATGCCCAGAGATGAATCAACCACCACCAACAGCTTCGCTATGGCCTCCTACGCCTTCGCGCAGCTGGACACGCAGGCGGGTGACATACGAGTTACGCAGTAGCGCGCCTTGCGTCTGAATCCGGCCGTCATCTAACCGACCGGATTCAAAGCCCCGAATACTCGTAGTAATACAAAGCGAAGCGCAGAGAGAGAGAGACTGTTTATTCTTCT
>DASVVZ010000394.1:0-8656 GCA_036389875.1 Pyrinomonadaceae bacterium | reverse complement strand
AGAACTCACTCCCGCCATCGAGTTGTACAATACGCTAATCGGATTGGGGCGTTACGATGATGCCTTTGTAGTTTTTCGTGACCGATTGAGTGATGCTACTCTCTACAAGCTAAGCGCCAACAGGCAGGTGGTCGAACTTTTGGAGTTGCTCTTTCCTGCCAGACTGAAGCGGCTACCAGGTTTGAACAGTCAAGGCGATCAAGTATTTACTCTCAGTGCGCTGGCTTATGGTTATCAATTCAGCGGGCAGCCGGCTCATGCAGCCGCGCTAATTCGCCGCGCTAACACAATTGCTTCGGAGATGAAGGAGGACATCTACCTCTGTACGGGTTTGGGCAATCTGTCATACATTTTGCGGCTGTCAGGTGCGTTGTACCAGTCAGAGGCCACCGCACGACGCGCTCTGCTCATTACCCGCGAACAGGGCGATCCTTTTGATGAAGCAGACAATCTGCAATTTCTTGGATCGGTGCTAGGAACACGCGGTCTTTTGAATGAATCTGGGTATGCCCTTCAGCGAGCAATGCGCCTGTACATACCGGGAGCTTTCAGTCAAAGAGAAGGCGTAGGCAATTCTTTTCTCGCGCAGGAAGCCTTGTGGCTTGGCGAGTTTGCGAGCGCGCTATCGTTTGCCAGGCGCGCATGGGAGTTAGCTCATGTTCATAGCAATGAGCGTGATTTCATCCGCGCGGCGCGAGCACAAGGCGCGGCGGCATTGGGCTTGAATGATTTTGCCACCGCCGAAGAACGGTTGCACCATGCGCTAACCCGCGCCCGGATGGTGAATCTGGTTGATGAAGAACTGCCCGCACTCGTGGCGCTGGCGGAGTTGCGGCGGAGGCAGGGGGATGCGAAGGCGGCGCGGGAGCTTTTGGATGATGTGTGGGAGGCGGCGGAGAGGGGGCCGTATCCTTTGTTTCATGCTGATGCTTTGAATGTGTTAGCGCAGGTAGAGAGGGATGCGGGGAATCGTGTGAAGGCTGTGGAGGCGGCGAGGAGGGCTTATGAGTTGGCCTGGTGTGACGGGCCGCCTTTTGCTTATCACTGGGGGTTGGAGAAGGCGCGGGAGATTCTGAAGGAGTTGGGGGCGGAGGAGCCTGTGTTGCCGCCGTTTGATCAGTCTAAGTTTGAGCCTATGCCGGAGGTGGAGATTGACCCGCCGGATGAGTTCGGCGGGGGAGTGGAACAGGCCGGGAATGATTGAAAGCTACAAGTGTGTTTCCTTAATATCTTCGAGTAGTTATCTAACCTTACGTTGCTGACCGATAGAGTCAGATTGAGTTTGAGGGGGAGTTCAATCTGACTGGCCTCATGCTGTCGGTCAAGCGTGCTTCAGAGGCTTATAGCCGAAAATCCTAAGAAAAACCCGAGTTTTAATGAATAAGAGGCAAGCGGCACGGGGCTTGTAGGTAGCGTAGAGCGCACATTGGCTTTAGCAGCCACGCACTATTTGTCTCTTTTGCCCGGACGGTTGTTGAAAGGAATCCAGATGAGAAACCTCAACCCTTACCATTCAGTCTCAAAGCTGGCCGCGCTCACGTTGGTGACTGCGCTCCTTTGCGCCTCTCTGATGAGCGTCGCAGCGACGGCCGGCTCCAAGGGCAAAAAGGATGATGAGGCCGCGCGCAGCCGCCATGAGAAAGTCTCTTCCGACCTCAACGAGAAGCGGCAAAGCGGCAAACGAGGCTCCGAGAAGGCCAGCGTCATCATACAGCTTGACGGCAAGCCTACGGGGCGACTTAACGCGCTGCTCAACCGGAACGGCATCCACATCAACGGACAGTTCGACAGCCTGAACATGCTGGCCGCAGAGCTGCCGGTAGAGGCTATAGATGAAATCGCCTCGCTCACGGAAGTCTCTTACGTCTCAAGCGATAGAGAAGTCGTTTCCTTCGGCAGCCACATTTCTACCACGACCGGGGCCGAGGCCGTGCGCGCGCAGACGACAGGGTCGGGCGCTACCTACGCGCTGGACGGCAAAGGCGTCGGCATAGCTTTCCTTGATTCAGGCATCTACAGCGCGCACAGGTCTTTCACAGGGCGCATAGGTTATAGCAAAGATTACACGGGCGAGAATCGCACGGACGACCCCTATGGCCACGGCACGCACGTCATGGGTATAGCCGCCGGAAGCGCCAGCATACAGAACGGAAAGTACGTGGGCATCGCTCCGGGCGCGACTATCTATAACCTGCGAGTGCTGAACTCTCGCGGCACCGGAAAGGTCTCGTCCGTTCTGGCGGCGCTCAACGACATACTGATGTATGGCTCGTACTACAACGTGCGAGTCGTCAACATGAGCCTGGGAATGCCCGCAGTTGATTCTTACAGGGATGACCCGATTTGCAAGGCTGTGCGCCGCCTCGTTAAGGCAGGCATAGTGGTAGTGGCGGCCGCGGGCAACGAAGGTAAAGACATAAAAGGCGACAAGGCTTACGGCCTGATACATGCGCCCGGCAACGAGCCTTCGGCTATTACCGTCGGCGCAAGCAATACGTTCGGCACGTTCAACCGCGGCGACGACGGCGTTACCACCTACAGCTCGCGCGGGCCTACCAGAAGCTTCTGGACGGACGAGACGGGCGTCAAGCATTACGACCATCTCATCAAGCCTGATTTGATCGCGCCGGGTAACAAGATCGTCTCGGCGCAGTCGTTCTCAAACTACTTGGTCGCGAAAGACCCGTCGCTGGACGCAAGCAATAGTAAGAAGCCGGATGAGAGGATGATGCGCCTGAACGGCACGTCTATGGCGACGCCTGTCGTGGCGGGCGCGGCAGCCCTTCTCCTGCAGGCCAACCCGCGACTTACGCCGAACATGATTAAAGCCATACTCATGTACACGGCTCAGCCCCTTGCAGGCTACAACATGCTTGAGCAGGGAGCGGGACAGCTCAATATAGAAGGCGCTGTCAGACTGGCAAAGTCAATCAGAACAGACCTGGCGGGCGCAACGGTCGGAAGCCCGCTGCTTTCCACCAATGAGCCGCCGCAGCCCGAGACCACGCTTTCCAACCAGATAATTCCAGGCGCTGAGCGCACAAGCTTCCCCTGGGCGCAGGGCATCATAATTGACAAGACTTACGCGACCGGCACGGCGCTTGTCACCAGGTATCAGGGAATCTACGGCTCTGGAGTTCTGTTCAGCGACGGCGTGCTCATCAGCGACGGAATGCTGATTAGCGATGGCGTGTTCATTAGCGACGGAGTGCTCTTTGGCGACCACATCCTGACCAGCAACGGCATCACCATGAGCGAGGGCGTGCGCTTTCTAAGCTTAGGCGTATTGATTAGCGACGGCGTGCTCATCAGCGACGGGGTGCTCTTTGGCGATGGAGTGCTGTTTAGCGACGGCCTGCTCTTTGCGGACAGAGGCGTCGCTGGCGACAACACCCTGCGCGCCCAGTCCATAATGCTTCGAGGCGACAAAACGCCGAACGTGGAAGAGTAAGCTGGATTAAAGAGAAAGAGGCACGCCGCCCGACCTTCTTTTATTGCGTCATCTGGTATTAGAATTCCTGTGTGACGAAATTCAAGCTGACGCGAAGAGATTTCCTGCGCGGGGCGGCAGCCGCGCCGCTTCTGGCAATTTCCGCGACCTCTCTTTACGCGAGCCTCATAGAGCCGCACAACTACCGCATAACGGAGACGGACATCTTCGTGCAGGAACTGCCCCTAGCCTTCGAGGGCTTTCGCATAGCACAGATTACAGACGTGCATCACAGCCGCCTCGTCGCAATCGCCGAAGTTCATCGCGTAGTCGAAGCGGCCATGAGCACGAAGCCCGACCTGATAGCCTTGACCGGCGACTACACTACCTCTTACCGCCGCTACATAGAGCCCTGCGCGGAGGCGCTCGGCACACTGTCTGCGCCTGAAGGCGTCTGGGCCGTGCTCGGCAACCATGACCACTACACGGACTCGCTTCTGACCATGCGCGCACTGGAGCGCCGCCATATAGGCGTGCTAGAGAATGCCAATACTGTGATTACTCGCGGCGGCGACTCTCTACAGCTTGTAGGCGTTGGCGATTGGACTTGGGCGCGTGCGGACTGGGCCAGGGCACTGCACGGCATTGATAAGAGAAGACCGAGTGTGATGCTCTCGCACCAGCCGGTGGTGCTGGACTTACCGCAATCGGACGGCGTCTCGCTCATCCTCAGCGGGCACACGCACGGAGGGCAGGTGAGCCTCCCCTTTATAGGCGCGCCGATACGCTACGGCAGAGACTTCAAGTACGTGCAGGGGCTTTATCAGAAGAATGGAACGCAGCTCTACGTCTCGGCAGGTACGGGCGTCATAGGCATGCCCGTTCGCCTCGGCGTCCGTCCCGAAATCTCCGTCCTCAAACTCAGAAGAGCAGAGATGAAAGCGGAAGGATGAAAGTAAAAGAATCCGTCTTTAGCTTTCATCCCTCATGCCTGCTGCATGATGCTGGCCGGGCGCGGTGCGCCTTTTAGCTGTACGGGCACCTGCGGCGCGCAGCAGAGATTGATGAGACGAGCGCGGTCGCGCCGCATCTCAGCGTCCTGTTCCAGCCACCCGCGCACCTCTCTGAAGATTCGCGCGGCGTGCTCCTCCGGCGGCTCCGCCACCCTGTAATGCATCCACTTGCCTTCACGACGCGCCGCGACCACCCCGGCGCGCCTCAGATAAGCCAGGTGGCGCGAAATCTTCGGCTGGTTCATCTTCAAGCCTTCCGTCAGAAAGCAGACGCAAATCTCGTCGTCTCCCATCAGGTTCAAAAGCCTCAGCCGCGTGCGGTCTGCCAGCGCCCGAAACAATAACTCTACGTCGAATGCCTTGTCCTTTCCGCTCATGAAAAATATTTTAGCATGAGCGGACATATTTGTCTTGACAGATATGTCCGCCGGGGCGTATGCTGCGACGTATTCGCCAAAGCGAATATGAAATCCGATTGACGAAGGAGTTGAAAGAGATGGAAAAAGAGGAAGCGAATCGCGTCAACGTGCTCAAGGCGCACCTGGCTTTGAACGTCAGAAACGTGACGGAGAGCATAGAATTTTACAGGAAAATGCTGGGGATTGAGCCGAGCAAGGTGCGCACGGGCTACGCGAAATTCAATGTGGAGAACCCGCCGCTCAACCTGACCTTGAACCAGGTGGCGTTCAGGGAACGCGGCGCGCTCTCGCACATGGGGCTGCAAGTGGCCTCGACGCAAGACGTGCTGGCGATGCGCGAGAGGTGGCAGCAGTCCGGGCTGCTGACGCGCGACGAGATGCAGACCAACTGCTGCTATGCCATTCAGGACAAGACCTGGGTGCACGACCCGGACGGCAACGAGTGGGAGGTCTTTGTCGTGCTGGAAGACAACCTGGCCGAAACCGGCGCGTGCTGTACTGCCGCCGTGACCGGGCAGCAGGAAGCGGCGACTGCTTCTTCATGCTCGACCGAAAATGCTCCGGGTGCCGTAGCGTCATCGAATTGCTGCGCGCCCGCAGCAATCGAGCCGGTCGCTTTAACGCGCTGAGGGACGGATGCGTGCAGTAGGAGGAAAATCAGAGCGTGCAGTCAAATCTTGCGCGGCGCATGACGGCAGAGACACCGGGGCACCGCGCTGCTTCTGGCGGCTGTAGTCGGCTGGGGAATTATGGCTGAGCGCCTTGCGGGCGGTAACACAGCCATAGCTATGCTTGCCAATACTATTGCTACGGGCGCCGCGCTGGCCGCTCTGATTTTAACCTTATCCGTAAACGAGTACGCGTGGCAGGAATTCGATTACTTCAATCACGGTCTGCGACCGCGCGAAAGAGAACCGCCCCATCTTTCCCGGCCGGGCCGAAAGGATTCACCGGGGCTTTGAAGACCCGGCGGCAGCGACGGGCGGTGATGCGGAACGCCTTTCGGTCTTTCGTCGTGTGCGTGATGAGATAAGAGAACGCCCGCGCCAGTTCGCGGGCAACATCAATGTAGAGGAATAATCGTTGACTTGAGGCCGGATTCTGTTTTAGAAGACATTGCTTGTTTAAGTCTGCTGGACGCGCGTCAATCGTTCCGATGAAAAATCTTCTTGTAGCAGTAATCCTGGCGCTCTGCCTTTCCCTCTGTAATCTGGGCGACAATCTCAGAGAACTCGGCAAGAAAGAGCAGAACAGCAATCAGTCGAGCAACAGCCAGCCGAATGAGCAGAATTCCAATCAGTCGAATTCAGACACGGCGGAAACCGGCGTCGCACCGCCGCAGCCGGGCAACTCGAATGGAAACGGCGCGGGCTCGGCAGATACTGTGTCGGGCGGAATTCTGAACTCCAAAGCCACCAGTCTGCCGAAGCCAGCGTATCCCAGGGTGGCTAAAGCCGCAGGCGCTTCCGGCACGGTTCTGGTTCAGGTGATAGTTGACGAGACGGGAAAGGTCACGTACGCCAAGGCTACAAGCGGGCACCCGCTTCTGCAACAGTCGGCCGTTCAGGCCGCCTACCAGGCGCGCTTTACTCCAACGAAGCTGGCGGGGAAGCCCGTCAAAGTATCCGGCACGATTAGCTACAATTTCGTTCCCGAGTAGAGCCTTTTCACAATCCTCATGCACGGCCGCGCCTTCGGATGGAGAATCATCGAGCGCAGGTAGAATTTAGCTTTTTGTGAGATAGCAAAACATTCGGAGTCGCGTTACAATACCCGGCCAGAATGGAACTCTTAAATCAGATCAACTCGCCCGAAGACCTGCGTCGCCTGAAGCCCGAACAGTTACAGACGGTCGCAGACGAGATTCGCCAGTACATACTTGAGACCATGGCGCGCATAGGCGGCCACACGGGCGCAAGCCTTGGAGCCGTGGAACTGGCCGTAGCGCTTCATTACGCCTTCGACACGCCCACAGACCGCGTTGTCTGGGACGTGGGCCATCAGGCTTACGCTCATAAGATTCTGACCGGGCGGCGCGACCAGCTTCCGACCATAAAGCAGTACGGCGGGCTCTCGCCCTTTCTGCGTCGTGACGAATCCGAGTATGACGTGTTCGGCGCGGGCCACGCTTCCACCTCCATCTCGGCCGCTCTGGGGATGGCCATTGCGCGCGACCGCGGCAAGCAGCCGCATCACGTCTGCGCCGTCATAGGCGACGCTTCACTCGCGGGCGGCATGGCCATGGAAGCCATCAACCAGGCAGGTCATCTTAAGACCCGACTGATAGTGCTGCTTAATGACAACGAGATGTCGATTGCGCCCGCTGTCGGAGCGCTGACGGGCTACCTTAACCGCATACGCGAGGCGCACGGCTACCACCGCTTTAAGGACGAAGTTGAAGGAACGCTCCTGGCGATTCCGGGTCTGGGCGAGCGACTGCATCACGCGGCCAAGACTATGAAGGACGCGCTGGCTGCGGCCGTGCTTCCGGGCGCGCTCGTCAACGAGCTGGGCTTCAAGTACATAGGCTACGTCGACGGCCACAACACGCGCGCCCTCGTGGCCGCCCTACGCGAAGCGCAGCAGATAAAGGACAGCCCCGTCATAGTGCATGCCCTCACGACCAAGGGCAAGGGCTTTCCCTCTTCCGAGAAGAATTACTACGCATGGCACGCGACCGGCCCCTTCGACATACGCACGGGCGCGCCGGTCAAATCCGCTTCCAAGGCTCCGCAGTATACGGCCGTCTTCGGCGACACCCTGTGCGAGCTTATGGAAAAGGACGAAAAGATTGTGGCGCTGACGGCCGCCATGCCCGACGGCACGGGCATAGACCGCGTGCTCAAGAGGTTTCCAGAGCGCTCCTTTGACGTAGGCATCGCGGAGCAGCACGCCGTCACCTTCTCGGCCGGAATGGCCTGCGAAGGCTTGAAGCCCGTCGCGGCCATCTACTCCACCTTTCTACAGCGCGGCTTCGACCAGGTCATACACGATGTCTGCATACAGAATCTGAACGTGACCTTCGCTCTGGACAGGGCAGGCATAGCCGGGCCGGACGGGCCTACGCATCACGGGCTGCTGGACATAGCTTACCTGCGCGCACAGCCTAACATAGTCCTGATGTCCCCTAAGGACGAGGCCGAGCTGCGCGACATGATGCTGACGGCTATAGAGCATGCGGGGCCGGCGGCGCTGCGCTATCCGCGCGGCAACGGCGTGGGCGTCCCCATTGACCGCGAGCCGCAAGTGCTGGAAATCGGCAAGGGGGAAATCCTGCGCGACGGCGGCGACGTGGGCATAGTTGCTTACGGCTCCATGGTCTATCCCTCTTTGCAGGCGGCGGAGCATCTGGCGACCGAAGGCATAGAGACGACCGTGGTCAACGCGCGCTTCGTCAAGCCTCTGGACGCGGGGCTCCTGCTCGCGCTGGCGCGCACCAAGCGGCTCATCATCACCGTCGAAGAGGCGTATCTGGCGGGCGGGTTCGGCTCTGCCGTGATGGAGCTTCTGGAAGAGAACGGGCTGCTCGACAGCGTGCGCGTCGTTCGCATGGGAATTCCCGACCGGCTGGTGACGCACGGCGACGCAAAGCTGCTGCTGGCGAAGTACGGCCTGGATTCGGACGGCATCTACACGCGCGTGAAGGAAGCCACAGACGTTTTAGACGACCTAAGAGTTAAAAGGCAGAAGGTCAGAGGATAAGAGATAAGCTCTTCCGAACAGTCAGGACGCTAGCCGCTCTATTCATACGGGCCGGCTAGCGTTTTAAGTTGGCCTCCCAGTTGAGTACTAAC
>DASVVZ010000393.1:0-16882 GCA_036389875.1 Pyrinomonadaceae bacterium | reverse complement strand
TTACATTCTCCAGTATACATTCGTCCCCATCCTCTTCAACGAACTTGACGCCGTATTCACCGGGGCTAAGCTGGCTGATTGTGTAATTCCGGTTCGGCTTAATAACGTATTCGCCGAGCAGATCCCTGCCTCAGCCATCTTTCTCCATAGAATGTACGTACAGCTCATTAATCTCCCATCTTGAACTGTTTGTAATCTTGAAGGAATATCTGTTTTGAGCGTTTGCATCCTGAGGCACAACCTCTGACGCACCGACGAACAGCACAAAAATTGCGGCCCAGAGCACAGCGGAAGTCAGCCTGCAGCGAGTAAAAGAGGTTTGATGTTTCATAATTCAAATACCTTTCAGGTAAGCTGCGTCAATCCTTTGTCGGCCTGCTGTTAAGACAAAATCCTCAATGTCTATTGGCAACCAGCCGTAGAGGATAAGCACCCGGCAAGAGATTTACCGCCAGGCATAAACGTAATGAAAGGCTTTCAGGCGAGACGCGTTGCCAGTGCAGGATGAATGTCCTGGGACTTTAATGAAGCGGTGGTGACCTTACTCTTATATAGAGGCTTTATCAATGAGTTAAATTTCTCGGCCCAGTGAATTACAACCGATGAAGACTAATTACTTTGAGTGTGGCGATGCGATAGAGATTATGCGTGAGCTGCCGAGCGGCAGCGTGGATTTGGTTGTGGCAGACCCGCCTTATAATCTGGGAAAAGATTACGGCAACAACCGGGACGTGAAGGCCCGGCATGAGTACGAGACATTTACCAGACACTGGCTGACGGAAGCCGCGCGCCTGATGGAACCCACGGGCTCAATCTATATTTTCATGGGCGTCCGATTCATCTCCGGCCTTTTCAGAATGCTGGAAGAGGAATTTAAACTCAACTTTAATGGTTGGATTACTTGGCACTACACGCAGGGCATGGGCCGCAAGCGCGGATTCTCATCGCGCCACGAAGACATACTGTATTTCACGAAAACCGACAGCTATACCTTCAATCTGGATGAAGTAAGAATCCCGCAGAAGTATTTCCGAAAGCGTAACAACATGTCAGGGGCAAATCCGGGCGACGTGTGGCAGTTCTCGCACGTGCATTATTGCAGCGCCGAGAGGGAAAAGCACCCGACGCAAAAACCGGAAGCTTTGATGGAAAGAATGATTAAGGCTTCATCGAACGAAGGCGATTTGGTGCTGGATCCCTTCGTTGGGAGCGGGACGACTTGCAGAGTGGCGAATCTATTAAATCGAAGGTGGATTGGAATAGACTTAAATCCCGATTACATACGTATGGGCGAAAGACGCGTTGAAGAGAGAGCCACTCTGCTCGATTCGGTTGACCCGCGCGTCGAACGTATTCCCAGAGACCTCCCCGATGACGACGATGGCTACACCAGCTAAGACGCGCCAGCCACGCGAACCCTTTTCCAGCTACACAGAATTTGAGAACCCCTTCTCAGCGCCCCCTCCCGGTGCCTCTCAGCGTCTCTCTCTCTGCTGTGAATAGAGATCAAAGAGACTCGCCGCAGAGAGAGGCCGAGATAAGCGCAGAGAACTCGTATTTAGGACACAACCTGTTATCCGCTTTTATTGCTGAGCCCCGCTGGCGGGCCTGACCTGCGCGCCCGCGTCTCTGCCGGTGCCGACAGCCCACGCCAGGCCGTCAGGGCCCTGGCCCGGTTCTATGGTTCCCGCAATCTCAAACTTTGCCAGGTCAATAACCATGACCTTGTTGGCCTCCATTGCCGCCACGAAGGCGCGAGAGCCGTCAGGCGTGATGAGAATACCTACGGGCGCGCCCGCGACCTTCAGGCGTTTGAGTTCCTTACGCGTGGCCGCGTCCAGCATCACAAGCTCGCCCGCCTTCGGGTCTGAAACGAGCACGCGCTTTCCGTCCGGGGTGAATTTAACGCGTATGGGAACCTCCCCGACCTTGATTGTCTCTTTGACCTTGTTGGTGGCGGTATCTATAACAGCGATGCTTCCCTCGCCGTTCTGGCCCACCCACAGCTCGCTGCCGTCGGGCGAAATATCTATGGCTTCCGGCCCCTTGCCCACCTGAATCTGCGTCACCTGTTGAGGTACGGGCACTGTGAAATCAATAGAAGTGACTGTGCCGGAGACTATATTCGTGGTGTAGGCCCGCTTCCCGTCGGGCGTGATTACCAGCATGTGCGTGATGGACTGGCCCGTGCCCATAATCCAGTCAACGCGATCCTGCGCGGGGTCGTAGCGCGCTATGACGCGATTGACTTCGGCTGTGAAATAGACTTTGCCGTTGGAGAGAACTATTCCGTGGGGACGAAGGAGCGGCCCCAGCTCGACGCGCTTTATCTCGCGCCGCGCCACTAGATCAATGACGGAGATAGAATTGCCGACCTTCTGCTGCGTTCCGTAGTTGGCTACGTAAGCAATGCGCCCGTCCGCAGAAGCAACTACTTCGTGCGGCCCCTCTCCCGTAGGAACCTTTCCCAGGACTTTTAAGCTCACAGGGTCAACAATCGCCAGCGTGTTCTCTACCTTGTTAAGAATCAGAAGAGCGGAAGCGGTTGCGGCCTGCGTCGCAACGGTCTGGGCCTGAACGGGAAAGCCGCGAAGGATAGCGGCCAGCGCTGCCACGAGCGCTATGGCGACAATCGTTCTCACAATAATTCGTATACTCATATCTATTCTCCAATCGCTATTTGGGATGGACGCGGCGCGAGAAAGTCTTCAGGCCCTTAGATACGAAAGGCTCGGGTTTAAGGTTTCAGCGCGGGGGCATAAGCAGAGCAGCTAGGGCCCGGCGCCCTACTTCCGGCATTTTGAAGCAAACCAAAATCGGCGCTGGCGGCATCGCACGCGTAGCTTTTCACGGCCCTCGCCGGTCTTCTCCCCGTCGGGCTGGCGCGAGGGCCCACGAACGTGAAAGAATAGGTGACATATGACGGGTAAAATTCAGCGTGCGTTTGCACTCAGCCTACTTATCTTCTCCTTCGCCGCCACGGCCTCTGCACAATCGGGCTCCGTGCGCCCGCGACGTGTAAACCCGCCGCAGTCCTCTTCGACGCAGACGAGCGACGGGGGCGCTCTCTCTTCTTCAGACGACGCGGGGCCGAGAATCGGCAGTGCAAATCGCCCTTCCTCCAACATCGACACGCCGGGTACGGCGAGCGCGGGCGGCGACACCGCGCGCGCTTTCTCGCTGTTTCAACAGAAGCAGTACGGGGCAGCAGCGCGCGAGGCCAAACAGGTTGCAAGCGCCAACCCGAACAACGCGGAAGCCTGGAAGATTGCAGGCTTCTCCGAGATGAACCTGAAGCAGTATGCGGAGGCGGCGGGTGATTTGAGACGCGCTCTCGATTTGCAGCGAGGGGAAGGCAAGGAGGATACGAACACCGCGGACGCGCTGGCGCAGGCGCTTGTCTTTACGGAAAAGTTTGAAGAGGCTCTGCCTTTGCTCGTTGCGGCAACGACGCGCAAGGGCGCGCAGGCGGACGCGGCGATGCTCTACTATCGCGGGTTGGCGGAATACCAGACGAACAAAAGGGCGGACGCGGAGCGCTCTTTCAACGCTGCGGTCAAGGCTAATCCGAAGGACGCGCGCTCACTCTATTACCTTGGCCAGATAGCTTTCGAGCGCAACGACATGGACGCGACGATTGCCGCGCTCAACCGCTCCACGCTCAACGACGCGCAGATAGCCTCGGCATGGCAGCTTTTGGCCATAGCTTATCTTCGCCGCGCTGGCTCGGCCACTGTTAAGGCCCGCGCGGACGCCGATTACCTGAACGCCGTGAGAGCGGGGGAAACCCTTGTGCGTGCCCGCTCTGATGCCGCGACGAACACGCTGCTGGGGCAGGCCCTGATAGGCGCCGGACAGATGACGCGCGCCGCTACAGTCCTTGAGCGCGCAGCCGCCGATAAGAATGCCGGCGGCGGCACCTTCTACCTGCTGGGTTTCATCTACTCGCGCGGCAAAAATTATCCGAAGGCCATTACAGCCCTTGAGCGCGCAGCACAACTTTCCCCGGACGACGCGAACGTTTACAGGGAGCTTGGCTACGCCTACGAAATCTCAAAGCAATACGCCAAAGCGCTCGAAGCCTACGAAAAGGGCGCGCGGCTGGCCCCGGACGACGAATACTTCAGACAATCCGTCGAACGCGTCAAGCAGTAAAAGCAGTTTTCAGTTTTGAGTTTCCAGTTCTCAGTTAAAAGCAACCGTCTCTTTTCTGGAAACTCAAAACTGTTCCCGTAATACTTGTCACTGCTTTTAAGCTGCTGTAGCATCCGTGCTATGAAGAACGGGATTCTCCTTAGCCTTCGCGCGCGGCGCGTGATCGCAGCCATCGTCATAGCCATCGCCGCCACCTCCATCTTTTCACAACTCGTGACGGCAACTGCCTGGAACGGGATAGAACCCTTGAAGTCCAGACGCCCGGATGTAGAGCGACTGCTTGGCAAGCCTGTCACGGACAAACCCGGCAGCAACGGCACTCTTCAATTCAACGTAGCGGGCGGCGTAGTCACTATCGCTTTCATAGACGCTCGCTTCGTCGCGGCCAAAAAGCTTCAGCCCGGGCTTGAGGGCACAGTAAGACAGGTCGTGTTGCAGCACGCCAATTCCAACGACACGCCCGAATCGCTCAACATCACGAGCAACGACCGGTTCGAGCGACAGGACGGGGCGGGCGGCGTCACCATCTTCCGCAACCTGAAGGACGGCATCGCCTACACCTTCATAGGCGGCAAGCTGAAGCACACCTACTTCACCCCTTCGCAGGAAGAATGGGCCAGAGCGCAGAAGTAATCAGTTTTCAGTAACCGGTTTTCAGTTTTCAGCAGAAGACACAGTTTGCTTTTAACTGAGAACTGGAAACTCAAAACTGAAAACTGTTCTTATGTTGTATCGTAATCTTCTGGCAGATGCGCTGGGGAAGCGGCACGAGGAGTTCCTGCGCTTTGATAAAAGCTGGCGCGGGAGCGTGGCGGAGTACTCAGAGCGGCTGAGAATGCTGGGCGCGCTTTCGTCGGAAGAGGTGCGAGCCTCGGCGGGCCGCGCGCGCATCTCGCCGGGCGCGCTTCCTTCCACCGAGCTTGATGGCGCGGGCTCGATGATAGTGCCTTTCGGCAGGAAGTGGGCGACGCATGAAGAGGCGCGTGCGTGGGCCCTTGAAGCGCTCTCTGAGCGCGTAACTTTCGCAGCCGACGGCAGCCAGCTAACTCCCGGCAAAGAGATTTCCCTGCCTGTGGCCGTCGTGCAGGTTGCGTGGTTCGAGAATCCTCATTCGCGCGACCTCTCGTACGAGAAGCAGGCGCGCTCGGAGATAGTCTCGCCGGAAGAGCTTCTTTCCGGCACGGACGAGCGTATTAAAGCCGACACAGTGGTTGACCTGCACCGTTTCCGGCTTGAGATTCAAGAGACCGCGAGGTTTCTCGAGAAGAAGCGCGGCTGGCAGGAGCGCAATGAGAGAACTCCCGTAGCGCTTCTTGACGGCACGCTTCTAATCTCGATTGCGCTGCCGAAGACAAGGATTCAGGATGCTTACGTAGACTCGCTTGTTCGTCTGGTGAATCTCTCGCGCGAGACGCGCGTCCCGCTCGTGGGCTTCGTCGACCAGTCTTATGCGCGCGACCTTGTGAGGCTGCTGGACGTGCTAAAGGGCCGCTCGCGCCCCGCTGCCGACGACCTCTACATCTACGACGCGCAGTTTCTTCATGCTGAGATAGCGAATGATCCGCCGCTACTTGAGCACTGGGGCTCGCGCACTAGCTTCTGCTACTCTCTTCGCGAAGGATTTGAAGACGAAAAGGGCGAGCCGCTCGTCGGCTTCACCTACTTGCAGACAACCGGCGACGGGCTGCCCGCTCGACTTGACGTGCCCGCGTGGGTTCACGAGGCCGGACTGCTGGAAGACGTGCTGGACACGGTTCGCGCGGAGTGCGTGGTCGGCCTGGGCTATCCTTACGCCATAGAAACTGCGGACGCTGCGGCCGTCATCTCACAACGCGAGCGCGCGGAGTTCCTTCGCGTCGTTCAGGAGTTCGCAGAGAGAGAGCATTTAAACTTCGGCCTCTCGCGCAAGAACACCAGCAAGGTGCGGAGAAGGTAGAGGATGGGGAATGGGGGATAGTAAAAGAAAGACTATTGGGTTTTCTTTCTCTATCCCCGAAACCCTCATCTTCCATCCCCACCTTTCCCCTTTTGCCTTTTGCCTTTATGATAAGGGTTGTCTCCCTTCAGAGCGCCGCACCTCTAAACAGGGCATGAAAGGCCCGCATTCGGATTTCAGATGAGTAGCGAAACAGGCAAAACGCCGGAAGCGCAGCAGCAACAGAAGGAGTCCGCGCCGCTCTGTCCTGCGTGCGGCGCAGAGGCCAGGCGGCGAGACGCACACTTCTGCTCTACTTGCGGGCGCTCTCTTGAAGAACATTATCGCCCGGCTGACGCACTGCGCGCCTCCTATCACCTGCACCGTCCCGCGAGCGGCCGTACCGGCGGCGGCAGTGACGGCAGAGCCACAAGACCGTCTCCGCCCGGTTCAAAGAAACGTCCCATGTCAACGATGCTACCAGATGTTAATCGCAACGGCGCTTCCACTAGTGCGCTGGCCTTTACGACCTACGCGCTGGTTCCTTTCCTCGGAATACTTTTCGTGCCGGGCGCTGTGTTGATAGGAGTCGCGGGCCTCTTCTATTCATATAGAGCGCCGCACAGGGGAGGCCGCCGCTCGTCCCTTGCATCCGTCTTCTTCGGTCTTGTGATACTCGGCGTGCAGCTACTGCTCTGGTGGATTATCATCAACGTGCCGGAGTGGTCTAACCCCGGAACGGGAGAATATTAGCGACTTTGGATTTTAGATTTTGGATTGATAAAGCATCTTGCCTTAGCTTCAATCCCGTAATCACTAATCTAAAATCCAAAATCTAAAATCCAAAATGGTTAGAGTCGCCAGGATAGTCAAATCTAATTCGCACGTGGATTACATAGGACGTGTGATTGACCGGCTTGATGCCGGAGAGCCGCCGGGGCCGGATGATTACGGCTTCGCGCAGTTCGTCTCCCTTCCTCTGGACGAAGAGCAGGACGTGATAGGCGTCATTTACAATTCGCTTCTGGCCAACCCCGAATACGGAAATTACGGGCCGAGGCTTTCGCCCCCGTCCGACCTTTCCGTCCTGAGCCCGGATTACCTGAACGAGCAGGGGCTGCTGATAGGAATACTTCTCCTGGGCTGGCGCGACGCCGCAAAGCAGAGGTTTCATCATGCGGTCCCGCGCCGCGTGATTCCCGTCAATCAGGATGTCTACAGGCTGCCGTACGAAGACATTCAGGGCTTTCACAAGGACTCGGACGGGCGCATACAGCTGCATTACTACTCGCAGGTGGTGGCGCACGCGGGCCCCTTCGGCGTGCCCCTGATTGAGGCGATCATTGAGCAACTGGAGCCCGCCTGCGCGCCGGAAGAGCGCCAACGCCTCTGCGTCCTGAAACAAACATTAGTTTGGCAACGAACGGTAGGGCAAATGCGTCTTTAGTTCTAAGATTCCCGCGCTAAATTCAGTTCTGCTATTTGAGGGGAGAAACAAAATGAATAAAGCCATCAGATTAGTCTGGATGGGTATGTTCGTCCTATTGATTGCGAGCGCCAACGCGCACGCTCAGCGACCGCGCTCGGTTCAGACGGACGATTCAGGGGCGGCCGGCGCGAACACGACCACGCCGCCCATGGCACCGCAAAGCATCAAGGTGAAATACGAGGGTGGTATCTTTGGCTACGACAAGAAGATGGACGGCACGATTAACTTCGACGACGCCAACAGCCGCCTGCTCTTCCGCAACAAGTACCAGCAGGAGATATTCTCTATCCCATACAGCTCGGTGGCTTCGGCCTTCGCAGACACCAGGTCAAAGAGGCCCATCGCCGCAGATATCGCCGCCCGCGCAACTATCTTCGCCCTCCCGGCGCTCCTGATAAAGAAGAAGTTCCGTTATCTAACTCTACAGTACAGCGACCCGGATACGCAGATGAACGGCGTCACCAGCTTTAAGATGGAGAACGAGGACATACTCGCCTCGGCTCTCTACACGCTGGCGCAGAAGGCTAGCCTCAAGCAGCGCGGCAACGTTTACGTAAGGCAGCGCAAAGATACAACCGCGACAACCACAGACGACAAGCCTTAAGCGGCCGCGGGCAGCACCGTTTCCAAAATAAAAGAGGCGCGACCCATTCTCTCCCCGGTCGCGCCTCTTTCGTTTAAGTTATTTACATGGCGGCAAAGCTTCTTCGCGCTGCGACGCCCGCGCATTGTCAGTGCTCTCTTTGCGCGCCCTCCGGCAGGTCGCCCTGGTAAATCTCTGCTCCTGAGGCTACGAACTCCGCTGCCTTTGCTTTCATCCCGGTTTGAAGCGCGGCTTCTTCGTTCATGCCCTGCTCTGCGGCGTACTCCCTGACCTCCTGTGTAATCTTCATGGAGCAGAAGTGCGGGCCGCACATGGAGCAGAAATGCGCCAGCTTCGCTCCCTCCTGCGGCAAAGTCTCGTCGTGATACTCGCGCGCGACTTCAGGGTCTAAGGAAAGATTGAACTGGTCTTCCCAGCGAAACTCGAAGCGCGCTTTCGACAGAGCGTTATCACGGCTCTGCGCGCCCGGATGTCCTTTGGCAAGGTCTGCGGCGTGCGCCGCAATCTTGTAGGCAATGACGCCGTCCTTCACATCCTTCTTATTCGGCAGACCCAGGTGCTCTTTCGGCGTCACGTAGCAGAGCATGGAGGTGCCGAACCACCCGATCATCGCCGCGCCTATGGCCGAGGTGATGTGGTCGTAGCCGGGCGCTATGTCGGTAGTGAGAGGCCCCAGGGTGTAGAAGGGCGCTTCCTGACAAACTTCAAGCTGCTTGTCCATGTTCTCTTTGACGAGGTGCATGGGGACGTGGCCCGGGCCTTCAATCATCACCTGGCAATCGTACTCCCATGCGATTTTCGTCAACTCGCCCAAAGTATCAAGCTCAGCGAACTGCGCCTCGTCGTTGGCGTCTGCGATTGAGCCCGGGCGAAGGCCGTCGCCCAGAGAGAAGGCCACGTCGTAGGCCGCCATAATCTCGCAGATTTCCCGAAAGTGAGTGTATAGAAAACTCTCTTCGTGATGAGCCAGGCACCACTTGGCCATGATTGAGCCGCCCCGGCTGACTATGCCCGTCGTGCGTCTTGCCGTCAAAGGAATATAAGGCAGACGCACGCCCGCGTGAATCGTGAAGTAATCCACGCCCTGCTCCGCCTGCTCAATCAAAGTGTCGCGATAGATTTCCCAGGTCATCTCCTCAGCCTTGCCCCCGACTTTTTCGAGCGCCTGGTAGATGGGCACAGTCCCAATCGGCACGGGCGAGTTCCTCAAAATCCACTCGCGCGTGGCGTGAATGTTCTTGCCCGTGGATAAATCCATCACGGTGTCCGCGCCCCACTTGGTGGCCCAGCGCATCTTCTCCACCTCTTCTTCTATAGAAGAGGCCACGGCCGAGTTGCCTATGTTGGCGTTGATTTTGACCAGAAAGTTTCGCCCGATAATCATCGGCTCGGTTTCCGGGTGATTGATGTTCGCGGGGATAATCGCGCGCCCTCGCGCCACCTCACTGCGTACGAACTCAGGCGTCACGTAGCCCGGGATAGCAGCGCCAAAGCTTTCCCCCCGGTGTTGATGATGTAGTGAGCTTCGGTCAGCCGTCGTGAAAGCCTCGTGAGCGGCTTCGCGCCCCATGTTCTCGCGCATACTCACGAACTCCATCTCGGGCGTGACTATTCCTTGCCGGGCATAGTGCATCTGCGTGACGCAACTGCCAGGCTTTGCGCGAAGCGGCGCGCGCCTCAGACCCGGAAACTCTTCCAACCGCCCGCGCTCTTTTACGCGCGCGAACTCTTCCGCCCCACGCGTCAGATAGCCATTGTCTTCCGGTTTAACAACGCGCCCCTCGTACTCTTCCACGTCGCCGCGCGCCAGAATCCACTCGCGCCTGAGCGCCGGTAATCCCTCGCTCACGTCGCAGCGCACGGCGGGGTCTTCCCACGGGCCGCTCGTGTCGTAGACGCGCACGGCCATGTTCTCTTCCACCGTCCCGTCAAAATTCCGTGTCGAGTGCTGCGAGATTTCGCGCAATGGAACCCGCACACCCTTTTGACTGCCCTCTATGTAAATCTTTCTGGAGTTCGGAAGCTTCACCTCCCGGCTAAGCTTCTCCGGTGTTTCTTTCGACGTGCTCATATGATTCAACGCTCTCCGGCCTGTAAACCGACCTGGCCTGAAAAAGAGAAGACCGTTCCACCTTATTCGAGAGATGAAACGGTCTTGCTCCGTGGTTTCTCCCTTCGGCGGTACTAACCGCATCAGGTTCAAGGGGTCTCACCTGCGCCCGGTGACTCTCAGCCTTCCTCTTGGCTCCCCCGAAAACTTCTGGAATTATCAAAAGATGAATAGCCCTGTCTTCAACCCCGGATTCCAGCCCTTTTGATGAAATAGAGCATCAACCGGCGGGTTGAACCTACCCGCCTATAAGGCTCATGGTGCGCGACGGCTGTGTAAAGTTGCGGTCGTTGATGTAGTGGCGCGGCTCCTTCTGCATGACGACCGATTCTATAAAATCTATGACCTCGGCACGAGTGGCACCGCTTCTAATTACGTCGCGCAGCGAGTGCTCGACCGTGGAGAAGAGACAGGTTCTAATCTGGCCGTCTGCCGTCAGGCGTATGCGCGAGCAAGCGCCGCAGAAGGGCTCTGTGACGGGCGCGATGATCCCGATCTCGCCGGGCGCTCCGTCGGCAAACAGATAGCGAGTTGAAGTGTCGGAGCCGCGCTCAGCGTTTAAGGGAACCAGCGGAAAGCGCTCGTTGATGCGCCGGAATATTTCCCGTCCCGGCACCACCATTTCACGCGACCAGTCGTGGCCGGAATCCAGGGGCATGAATTCTATGAAGCGCATGCGAATCCCTGTCTCGCGCGCAAAGGCTGCGAAGTCCGCGACTTCATCTTCGTTGTGGCCGCGCACGACGACCGCGTTGATTTTAATCGGAGTCAGCCGTGCTCGCTCGGCTGCGCGTATGCCTTCCATCACCCGCTCAAGCACATCCACGCCCGTCATGCGCTTGAAGACTTCCGGCTTGAGACTGTCGATGCTGATCGTTACACGATCCAGCCCCGCCTCTTTCAAACTCTCGGCGCGTCCCGGCAGGAAGTAGCCGTTCGTGGTCAGCGCCAGATCTTTTAGACGAGGCTTGAGCGCGGAAAGCTTGCGCGTGATTATCTCTATGTCGCGGCGCAGCATGGGCTCGCCGCCCGTGAGCCGGAGCTTTTCTATGCCCAGAGAGACAAAGATTTCCGCCGCATACTCAATTTCTTCAAAAGAGAGCATGGAGGATTTGGGCGCGGCTGGCGGCTCGCCGTGCGGTAGGCAGTAGAAGCAGCGAAAATTACACCTGTCCGTCAGGGACAAGCGCAGGTCGCGTATCTCACGGCCAAAGGAGTCTTTTAGAGAAGCTGTCACCGCCGGTCTTTTCACTTTCCATAAAGCAGAAGGTTTATAGCGCTTGATTGATAATCAGTTGACAATCAAACGCCTCCCACAATGATACACCTTCTCAAAGAATAGTGATAACCGGCCATGACCTGAGCGCGGCGTTTCTCAGGCCTGCACGGGGCCGACAATGAAACCTTATCGTTGGTTGTCGGCGAAAAGCTTTTTCAGGCCATCTTCCCAGTTGGTCTTGACGACCGAGCCGAACATCTCGCGCTCTTTCTCGCGCCGTATGGCGCAGGCTTTGCGAAACGCAGCCTCTTCGCCGTACTCGTCTATAGAGACCCAAGTTCGGCAAAGGCGGCCCGGCTCAGGATTCCATGTCACTTCATAGACGTTCTTGACAGTTCGCTTTTCGCCGTTTTCTGTGACGACTACTTTGGTCTTTCGCTGAACGCCCATGACGCCTGAAGTGTTGCGCGGGTTGCGCGCAATCACGAGACGATCCGTGCGCGGCTTGCCCAACTCTTTCTCGGCCTTGTTGCGATATTCCACGGCATGTTCGAGCGCCTTCGTTTTTCCGCCGTACGCGGCGTCGGAGAAGAACTTGACGCGCTTCTGATTATTAAAGCTGACACGCACGTACCAGCCGTAGGTGTTTCGAGCTTCCTGTTCGATTCTACTTATTCCCTTGTGTCCACTCTGGGCTCTAACCATTACAACATTAATCTCCTTGGAGAAAGATGTATCCCCAAACATTTTTATAGCTGAGAATATGGGAGTATTACAGATGAGGCTATGGGAAATTACCGCGCTTTAGCATGTGATGTCAAAGGCTATTTTTCAAAATACCTCAAAAAAATCTAGCAAAAATTATTGCATCCCGGAGCGAGCCGAGCGTCGTGCCGCGTACGCTTGAAAGCATGGAGGAGAAACAATCTTATGTAAGTCGCTGCGGCATAAAACGCTCCCGCGCGTAGCAAAAATTTTGCTAGCCCTTATAGGCAGCGTCGCTGAAGCGAGATGCTAGACGAGTATGCAGAACGCTTGAATACTATGGTGAGAGAAATTTTTGAGTTTGAGTTGAGCTTATTCTTCTTCGCGGCAGGATTCTATGAGCGCGCGTGCGTTGCGTTTCAGACCTGCGAGCTTGGCGCGCTTGATGGCGCTCTTGTGAAAGCGCTCGCTGTAGGCTTCCTGGGTCATCGAAAGTATCTCCGGCAGATTAGCATTGACGCTTCCCTCACGCGGCTCGAATCTCTCTTCGTCCGTGGGCTGCTCGAAGCGGTTCCACGGACAAACGTCCTGGCAGATGTCGCAGCCGTAAAGCCAGCCCTGCATGTTTGCCGAGATCTCTAAAGGTATCTCAGGCTGGCGGAGCTCAATGGTCGCGTAAGAGATGCACCTGTTTGAGTCAACAACGTAAGGCTCTCTGATAGCACCGGTCGGGCAAGCCTCTATGCAGAGCGTGCAGCTTCCGCAATGATCCTCTACACCCGCATAGTCATATTCCAGCTCAAGGTTAAGGAGCAGCTCGCCCAGGAAAACCCACGAGCCGTAGTCTTTCGTGATGAGGTTCGAGTGCTTGCCTATCCAGCCGAGCCCTGCGCGCACGGCCCAGGCCTTGTCCATCACGGGCTGAATATCCACGCAAGTCTTGCCTTCCGCTTCCGGCCACTCCTCTTTAATCCAGGCCAGCAGCATCTTTAATTTCTCTCCCACGACATCGTGGTAATCATCGCCCCAGGCGTAGCGCGAAATCTTGCCCGTCGCTCTGTCGTCCTCGTGGCGATTAGGCGTGTAGTAGTTGAGCGCAACGACTATGACGGAGCGAGCCTCTGGGAAGAGAAGACAGGGGTCCGTGCGCTGCTCCGGATCTCGCTCCATCCAACGCATCTCGCCGTGAAGCCCCTGCTTAAGCCATTCGCTTAGACGCGCGCCTTCTTGCGTGAGCGCAGAGGCGGGCACAATCCCGACTTTATGAAAGCCAAGCTCGCGCGCCCGCTCCTTTATCCTCGTTGACAGAAGCGAGGGGTTTTCCTTCTTTTCATACAGGACTGCGCTCATACTGGAAATCCACTCGGGAGAGAAAATGTCACAGGCAAAGATGGTAAGTCGCTCGCGCTCGATTATCAAGCGGGCGCCCGGGATTGCCTTTTTGTTTCTCCTCTTCTTGCCAAACCGTATTTCAAAGCCGTAAGCTCATAAGATGAACGGCACGGAAACTCGACTGTGCTTTTTTTGATGAAAAGGGAAAGCTGGGGTTTATGTCCAAGGGCGGGAAACAGGTCGAAAGCAAAAAGGAGCTGCCGGTTGAGCGCAAAGCCGGGCGTGTGCTCTTCATAGGTATTCCCGGAACTAAGATAGACCGCCGTATGCGAAAGCTGCTCGGCGAAGTTCAGCCGGGCGGCGTGGTCCTCTTCGGCCGCAACGTCGAATCGCCCGAGCAGGTGGCGCTCCTCAACGCGCAGATACGCGACGCGGTTGACCATCCCGTGCTCATCGGCGTAGACCAGGAGGGCGGACTCGTTGACCGTTTCCGCGCCATCTGCGAGCCGATGCCTTCGGCCAAGGCCGTGCGCGATGCCGGGCAGACCCATCTCGCTAAAAAATTCGGAGAGCTTTCGGCGCGCGTCATGAGGCTTCTGGGCTTCAACATAAACTTCGCGCCCGTGCTGGATCTGTCGGGCGATAATCATGAGAACGGGCTGCGCGGCCGCACCTTCGGGCGCACGGCGCAGGAGGTTTCACGTCTTTCCGGCGCGTATCTGGATGGCCTACAGAAGGGGCGCGTCATAGGATGCGGCAAACATTTTCCGGGCCTCGGCGGCTCAACCGTGGATTCGCACCGGCGGCTTCCCGTAGTCCGGCACACCTGGGAAGAGATTCTGGAAAAAGATTTGGTGCCCTTCATGGACTTGATGTTTCATCGTCCGGGAGAGGTGCTGCACAGCGTGATGGTGAGCCACGCTGCGTTCCCCGATGTCTCGGAGTTTCTTCAAGCATGGTTTCGCCGCACCGGAGAGCTGCCGCCGCTTGAAAGCATTCACCAGCTCCCGGCCACGATCTCAAGCAACGTGGTCATGCGGCTGCTTCGCCTGACGCTGAAATTCGACGGGCTGGTTATCACGGACGATATGGAGATGGGCGCTGTCGTCAAGACGCTCTCCGTTGCCGAGGCCTCCCTGCGCGCCGTGGAAGCTGGCTCGGATATGATTCTTATATGCGAGCAGGCGGCGAACTTCGTAGCCGCGCGCGATCAAATCGTAGAAGCGGCCATCAAAGGAAAGCTCCCGACGGGCGCGCTTGAAAGGGCGAGCCAGAGAATCGACCATGTGCTAGCCATAGCTGGCGATTACGAATCCTTCGATCAGGAGGAGTTCGATATAGCCTCGCGCGACATAGCGGAACTCAAGCGAGCCCTGCGCGCAGCAGAAGATGACGAAGAATACGCGCCTCTCTACGGCACACCAGAAGGCAAGACCCGCAGCTCCTCAAACTTTTAAGCTCTGCTGCGAGGATTCGATTTTAGCCAGAATTTCGGGAAACTCCATGATGTCCTGTATGACGTAGCCGGGCTCTCCCGTCTCGTCACACGGAATCAAGCCGGAGCCTTCGCCGCGCCTCACCCAGACGGTCGTCATCCCGAGCCTGTTTCCGGCCCGTATCTCGTTATCCAGGCGATTACCAACCACTATCACGGATTCCGCCCCGTAGCCGCTATCGATGAGAGACGACAGCCATCTCTGCTTTGTCTGTTCGCTGCCGGAAGGGAGAATTGTCGTTGCCTTGAAGAGTCCGCGTATAGAGAGCGTGTCCAGCTTTCTGTTTTGAAAGTCCGTGCGGCCGACCGTCAACAGGTAAGTATCGTAACGCTCTGATAACTCATAAAGCATCTGGCGCACGGCGGGCTCTATGCGAAGATTGTCGGGCGAGGCTTGCGCGAAGACCGAGCGGCGCGCCTTGAGCGCTTTTTCAGTGAGCCACGGAAGATTTTGAGCCAGCAACTGCTCCACTCTTTCCGGCGCGTCTCGTCTGAGCTGTAGTATCAGTTCCGTTATCTGCCTGTAATCCGCTTCCATCGTCGCAGCCGGCAGCATGGCTGCGGCCGCCTGTAACTCCAGAGGCTCTATCAGCAGTCGGAACGTGTCAACTATGGTGTCGTCCAGGTCGAAGACTATGGCCTCTACCCTTTGTGCCGCTGCGATAAGACGCTTATTCATAAAGCAGGAAAGCTGCTCTTCGTTACGACCAGATGCCGGGAATAACCGTCCTGCACTCGGGGCAGTGTCCGTCGGGCGTTACCTTCACCTGCTTTATGATGTAGCCGTAGCGCTCCACCAGCAGCTCATCGCAGGAGTGGCAGTAGGTGTTCTCCCAGCGCCCGACGCGCCCTGGCAGGTTCCCTGCGTAGATGTATCTCAGGCCCGCCGCGCGCCCTATCTCGCAGGCTCGTATCAACTGCTCGGCGGTCGTGTTGGCGTTCTCCGTCATGTTGTAGTCCTGATGGAACGCGGTCACGTGCCAGGGAATGTCCGGCGAGACGCTTGCTATAAAGTCTGCTGCGCGACGAATCTCGTCCTCCGAATCGTTGAAGCCCGGAATGACCAGCGTGACTATCTCTTCCCAGAAGCCGCGTTCGTAAACCATCCTGACCGTCTCAAGAATGTTATCGACCACTCCGCCCAGCTTGCGATAGTTGCGGTCACTCATAGACTTCAGGTCAATCTTGTAGCAATCCGTCCAGGGGCGCAGGTAATCCAGCACCTGCGGCGTCGCGTTGCCGTTCGAGATAAAGGCTGTCCTGAAGCCCGCGGGCTTCGCAAGCCTGAAGACATCCACGGCCCATTCGGCTGTAATCAACGGCTCGTTATAACTTGAGCCGACCATAGAAGCCCCGTAAGCATGCGCCAGCGTGACGAGCTTTTCCGCCGTCACAACCCTGGGCGCAGTCCCCGCCGCCTCGTCCCTGAGCGCCTGCGAGGTCAGCCAGTTCTGGCAATAGCCGCAGTGAAGGTCGCAGCCCAGCATGCCGAAGGTCAAAGTGTCGGAGCCCGGCATGGCGTGAAAAAACGGCTTCTTCTCGGTAGGGTCGCACGCCAGCGCGGCTACATAATTCTTCGGCACCATCAGGCGGCCCTCTTCGTTGTAGCGCACTTTGCAGATGCCGCGCTTGCCCTCGCGAATCAGGCAGCGGTGGCCGCAGGCGTAGCAGCGCAGGTCTTTGTCGTTAATATGTTCGGTTAATTCTTCGGCCCCTTCGGCCGTCAGCTCGTCCAGCACATCTGCCAGCGAAGCCGAGCGCGCACCCATAGGCATCGTCTTAAAACCTCTTCAAAAATAGCGGAAATTCCAATGAGGAATTATACTCCCTTAGATGCAAATCTAAGAGTTCTGAGGTG
>DASVVZ010000392.1:0-4576 GCA_036389875.1 Pyrinomonadaceae bacterium | reverse complement strand
TCTCTTCTTACGGGGTGACTATGACTGTGCGCCCGCACGCGACCCCCTGCCTGCGCTGTGTGTTCGAGGAAGCGCCCGAGGCCGGGAGCGCGCAGACCTGCGACACCTCCGGCGTCATCATGCCGATTATCAGCATAGTCTCGGCTGTGCAGGTGAGCGAGGCCTTGAAGCTGCTGGCGGGCCATGCGGAGAGCCTTCACAATTCGCTCATGCAGTTCGACGTGTGGCGAAACGAGTGGCGGCGGATTCGCCTCCGAGAGCCGAATGCGGATTGCCCGACCTGCGCGAAAGGGATTTATCAATCGCTGGACGGCGAGAGCAACGATTTCGCAGCCGTAATGTGTGGCCGGGACGCCATACAGATTTCGCCGCCGAAGGCCACAGCCATAGATTTTGAGCGCCTCGCCGAGAGACTCAAAGCTTCGGGCGAAGTCAGCTTCAATCCCTACACGCTTCGATTCCGTGTGGGCGAGTACGAGTTGACGGTCTTTCGTGACGCGCGCTCCATCATTCGCGGCACTGACGATGTCAATTACGCGCGCTCTCTCTATGCGCGTTACGTGGGCGTTTAAGACGGAGTTTTCGAGAGGCGTACAGGTTTCGCGCCGCGGAGCGATTTCGGTTATGATGCCACCAGGCACAAGATTCCCGGTTGATGACAGAACAACTCGAACAAATTCTCAGTGAAGTTTCCTTTGATGGCTAATACGAAAATCAAGAGACACATTAACGCACTTTTTACTCTCCTCTCGGCATTCCTGCTCCTCTCATCTTCGGCCAGCGCGGGCGAACCGCTCATTTGGGAGACGGGCAGTCGTGCAGAGATTTTAAGGGGAGACGCGCGCGGCATCTCCATCACGGACACGGGCGCATTCATGCTCGCCCCGCGCTTTACGCAGATGTTCGACACGCAGCAGTCCTTCGTCTGGTCTAGCGCGGTCGATAACGCCGGCAACGTATATCTGGGCACGGGACACGACGGGCGCATCTTTCGCGTCACGGCCGCCGGCAGCGGCTCGCTCCTTTATGACTCGGCCGAGCTGGACGTGACGGCGCTGGTCGTGGGCCGGGACGGCGCTGTCTACGCCGGTACTTCTCCAGACGGGAAAGTCTATCGCATCTCTGAAGACGGGCGCGCCGAAACCTACTTTGACCCGCCTGACAAGTACATATGGTCGCTGGCCGTGATGGCGGACGGAAGTCTTGCGGTCGGCACGGGCGATAACGGAAAGCTGTATCGGCCACGGACGAGCGGCGCCCGGCCCGAAGACGCTCTGCTGGTCGATACGAACGAGACGCACGTCATCTCTCTGGCCGTGAACTCGCGCGGCGACCTGTTCGCGGGAACGGACCCGGGAGGGCTCGTCCTGCGCATCTCGCCCGAAGGAAAAGCCTTCGCGCTCTTTGACTCCAGCCTGCGAGAGATACACGCGCTTGCGCCCGCGCCGGACGGCTCCATCTACGCGCTGGCCTTAAGCGAGGCTGCTTCGAGCGCGCGGCCGGCGGGCGTTACCACGGGAGCATCTGCCGGGGCGGATTCCGGCGGCACAGTCACGGCCAGCGTGACAATCACGGGCGTAGAAGATGCGACTGCCGGGCAGGCGGGCTCTTCGCGCAGCCGCAACGATCTTTCAAACGCGCGAAGCGCGGTCTTTCGCCTGCTGCCGGACGGCGGGACGGACGTGCTCTGGAGCTCGCAGTCGGTGACTGCGTTTGCCGTCGCGCCCGCGCCCGAAGGCGGGAGCGTCCTCATAGGCACTTCCGACAAGGGACGCATCTATTCCGTGACGGACAATGGCCGGGACACCTTGCTGCTGCAATCTACGGAAGGGCAGGTCTCGTCGCTGATTGCGCGCGGGCGCGAAGTTTTTGCCGCGAGCAGCAATCAGGGAAAGCTTTTCCGCTTCAGCACAGAGCCTGTCAGCGAGGGAACTTTTGAATCCGCAGTGCGAGACGCGAAGCTTGTCTCGTCATGGGGGCGCATCTGGTGGCAGGGGCAGGGAAACGTGGAGCTGCAAACGCGCACGGGTAACAGCGAGCGGCCCGACATGACCTGGAGCGATTGGAGCGCGCCCTACGCAGACCCGCGCGGCGCACAGGTCTTGAGCCCGCGCGCACGCTACATACAGTGGAGAGCACGGCTGCGCTCTACCGGAACGGGAGGCGCTGCCCTGGCCCGTCTTGAAGACGTGAGCATAGCTTATCTGCCGCGTAACGTTGCACCTGAAGTCCTGTCTATCACGGTTCTGCCCGTCGGCGTTGGGCTGCAACAGGCCGTGCAGATTCAGACGGACCCGAACATAGAAGCGTCGGGCCTGGACCCTTCCATCTTCGGGCCTGTAGCGACGGTTCCGCCGCGTCGCCTTTACCAGCGCGGTGCGCGCTCGCTTCAATGGCAGGCGGAAGACCGCAACGGCGACACTCTGGAATATGCGATCTACTACCGCTCGCTGGGTGAAAGTTCTTTCCGGCTGCTGAAAGAGAAGCTCAGGGAGAATTTCTATACGGTGGACAGCGCGGCTCTGGCCGATGGCCGCTACATCTTCAGGATAGTCGTGACCGATGCGCCTGAGAATCCGGGCGGGCAGGCCCTGACGGGCGAGCGCATAAGCGAGCCCGTTGACATAGACAACGCGCCGCCTGTGGTGCGCGCTTCGGGCAATCCGCAGGTGACGGCCGACAACGTGCGCGCTCTCTTTGAGGTTGAAGATGCTACGGGCAGGCTCAAGCGCGCCGATGTGAGCATAGACGGCGGCCCCTGGCGTGCGGTCAGTCCAGAGGACGGCATAGCCGACAGCGCGCGCGAATCCTACACGCTGGATTTGCAGATAGCGGGCGCAGGCGAGCACACGATTTCGCTACGGGCCTTCGACTCAAGCGGAAACGTGGGGAGCGCAAGAGTCACTGTCCGTAAGTGATGAAATGCGGGAAATTAGGTCTGGAAAGGGGGCGCTTCCGGGAAAGCGCCCTTTTTCGTGCCCTATATCGTATGTATGCGTGCGAAAGGGTGCGCTTACGTGCGTAAGCTGGTAAACTGTGTCCAGTAAATACGGGAGCTTGGAGGGCTCCCGCGGGTGGCATCAATCTTGCTCTATTGCAAGAGCGGCGCGTCTCTTCTCTCCCTCCCATGCGCGCACGGGAAATAAGCATGAGGAGGCTATTGGCAACCATGAAAGCTTTAAAGCAAATGTTATCGGTGGTCGTGCTGCTTTGCATACTGGCCGTAGGCGCATTTGCACAACAGGGCCGTGGTGGCGAGAAACAGCAGCAGAAGGAAGAGCAGCGAGTCAGGGTTGAAGAAAAGAGAGGCCCGCCGCCCGATAATCGTCAGCAGAACGACAACAATCGTGGCGGAAACCAGAAGGGAAGACCCTGAACCGAAGTTAGCGAAGCCGCTCAGTCGCCACAGCCCCCCTGAAAACTGAAATGCACGGATAATAACCCGCGTGATCTTAATCACGCGGGTACTCTCCACTGTCAACGAATCAACAAAAGGAGGGGTTATGAAATCTATCGCTTTCGGACATAAGGCGCAGGCGTACAAGTATCTGGCAGCTTCGGCGGCGCTCGTACTGCTGCTGAATGTATCGGCTTTTGCTCAGAAAAGCTCGGACGATTGGTACTCCTTCGGAGTCACAGAGCGCGGCCAGTTGAGCGACCTGAAGGACAAGCGAAGGGTATTCGTATCCCTTTTGATAGTAACCTCGGACATGACCCCGGCTTTCGATCTTCAGCGCGCCGCCATAGGCCAGCAGCTCTATCAAGAGTTCAAGCGAAATAGCGACCTTGAAGTAGTCAAAAACATTGCCGAGGCAGATTTCATTATAGAGGTCTGGATAAGCCCCCTCGCGGGAGAGGCCATCAGCGGCCGACCTCTTGCAGAGCAGTCTGCGGACGTTAAATTCACCGTCTATACGCGTAGCGAGAAGGCAAGCAACGGACACTACGGGCGGCGCGTGGTGACGCAGAAGTGGAATTCGGCGCGCGGAGATGTCCCATCAGTCGTGCGTCAGGAGACAGCCGCCTTCGTCAGGGATTTAAAACGAGTTCAGGGCAAGTAGTTCCCCCGCACATAAAAGCTTCCTCAGGGAAGTGCAGGCGTTTATCAAAGAGCAAGGGGCAGGTTATAGGGTTATGAAGCAGGCGGTTAAGAACTATGTGCGGCCATTTCTTCTTGTCGCAACTCTATCTACTCTGGCGTTAGCGGGCGCATGGCTACAACGGCCCGCCGACGCGCAGCAGGGAAACGCAGACCGTAAGCTGGTCGCTTACGCACAGCAGATTTCGGGAGATACGTTCCCGGTCGCAATCAGAACCGCGCGCGGCGTGCGAGTATTTGCGCGCACACAACCGCGAGCGGAAGTCCTGCGCGCGATTGACGACGGCTTCTCGGAGCTTTTTCAGATTGCGCGCCGCCACGGCTACACGCGCCGCCTGAATTACTCCGACTATATTGTCTTCATAGGGCGCGCAGACCGCCTGAAAGACAGTCAGGGTAATTACTCGCCGGATGTTGCCGTGCCGTCAGGCCAGTACGCGGGAAGCGGCTACGATCAGGGCGGCTTCATCTACGCTG
>DASVVZ010000391.1:0-10981 GCA_036389875.1 Pyrinomonadaceae bacterium | reverse complement strand
TCAGGAAGGGAGACGCGCACGCAAGCGCAACCGTTTAGCGCTCTGCGCGGGCGCGTCGTTCGCACGCCCCATGATGAACCTCGCAAGCTTTCGCCTCATCATCGCTACGCTATTTCTGGCGGCGCTTGTTTCCGCGACCGCGCCGGCAATCTTCGCCCAATCGGGCCGCAAGGGGCAGAACACTCCGAACCCTTCTTCTACACAGAGACCCAGACGCGCCACCACCACAGGCCCCGCGCAGGGAACTACAGGCACCACCGGCTCTTCATCACAAAGGACGAGCACGCCCGTTTCCATACTGCCTGACGACGCGCCGCCCGCGCCCGCAGCCAGGCCCAAGCCCGTGCAGCAATCCGCCACGCGCGATGAGGACGTGGAGGTCGGGCCGGAGGACGTGGTGCGTATTACCTCCAACCTTGTGACTGTGCCAGCATCCATCGTAGACGTTTACGGCAAGTCTGTCGCGGGCCTCAAGGTCGAGGACTTCGAGCTTAGGGTTGACGGGCAGGTCAGGGCCATCAGCGAAGTCAGCTATTCGGACACGCCCGTGCGCCTTGCGCTCCTCTTCGACAACAGCTCCAGCCTGACCGCGGCGCGCGAGTTCGAGAAGCAGGCCGCCATACGCTTCTTCCGCACCGTGCTCAGGTCCGTTGACCAGGCTGCAATCTATAACGTCTACACGGAGATTGAGCTGGTGCAGCCACTGACCGGCAACGTGCGCGCGCTGGTTCGAACGATAGAGAATTTCGGAAAGCCCGAAGGAGCCACGCGCCTTTTTGACGCGGTCGTGCAGGCCGCCAACTACCTGCGGCCACAGCCCGGGCGGAAGGTGATCGTCATAGTCTCCGACGGCGAAGACACCTTGAGCGACGTGACCTTTGACGAAGCGCTGAGGATTGCTCAGGCTGCTGACTGCCAGATTTACGCGGTCCAGACAAAGCAGATAGAGTACATGATGCAGACCGGACAGCCCGGCGGAAGCGCTAACCTGCGCTCGCTCGCGGCGGAGCGCCGCCTACAGGAGTTCTCGGCGCAGACGGGCGGGGCCGTCTACTCGCCTATGGCCGTGGGAGAGCTTGATGCCGCCTTCGCTCAAATCTCCGCAGACCTGGCGCAGCAGTACATACTGAGCTACTACCCTGTGGACGAACAGCAGGACGGGCGCTATCGCTCCATCTCTCTGCGCGTCCCGTCTAACCCGGGCGCGCGTATACGCGCGCGCAAAGGCTATTACGCCTCAAGGGCAGCTATGAAGAGCAGCCTCAACATGGGGACGAATTCCGCCGGGGGCGCTTCGGTCGCAAACATCAGCGCGTCGGATACGGTTCCGACCGATACGGGAAGAACGGGGGGCCCTATCTCGTCAAACAGCAACGGGCTCAGCCTGGCGCAGGAGATAAGGGTTGCGGCCACCGTACCCGCCGCTTCGCCGCCAAAATCCGAGCCGCCTCCGCCGGTCACAATCACTTCGCTTCCGGAATCAACGCCTCTAACCGTCACTCAAAATAGTCAGCCGCAGCCATCCGTGCAGGGCTCACAGCCTTCACAATCGCAGCCATCAGAAACCACTTCTTCCTCCCCACAACCCGCGACCACGCCTTCTACGGCCAAACAGCAGATGACGGGCGGGGTGTTGAACGGCAAAGCTTTGAGCCTGCCGAAGCCGGATTATCCTGCCGCGGCCCGTGCCTTAGGAGCTAACGGAACGGTCGTAGTGGAAGTGACCGTGGACGAGACCGGCAAGGTTATAGCCGCCCGTGCTGTCAGCGGCCACGTCATGCTCAGACCTGCGGCCGCGGCTGCCGCGCGACAGGCCCGTTTCGCTCCGACGCTGCTCGCGGGCCAGCCCGTGCGCGTCACCGGCACCATCAACTACAACTTCGCGCTCGTTCGCTAAAAAAAAATAGCTATTTACGATTTTCGATTGACAGTTTAGGATTGCCCTCATGATAGAGCAGCTACTTGAGCAGTTCTTCGAGCACCTGCGCTATGAGCGCAACGTAAGCGAGCACACGCTCAGGAACTACGCCAGCGACATAGAGCAGTTCTACAACTACATAGCGCCACCCGACGCTCAAACCGGCGCGCGCCGTGAAGTCGATGTCAAACAGATTGACCACATCACGATTCGCGAATGGCTCTCGACACTTCACACGGCGCAGAAGAAGAAGACAAGCGTAGCGCGAAAGCTGGCGGCGCTTCGCACCTTCTTCCAGTTCCTGGTGCGCGAGGGCGTGGTTGAGCTTAACCCCGCGAAGCTGGTTGCCACGCCGCGCCTTGAGAAGAAGCTCCCCAACCACCTCTCCGTAGAAGATGCCATACGTTTTATAGAGACGCCTGACACGGAAACAGACCTCGGCAAGCGAGACCGAGCCATCCTTGAGTTTCTTTACGCAACGGGCGTGCGCGTCTCCGAGCTGACGAAGCTGAATCTCAACGACATAGATTTCAAAGAGAAGCTGGTGCGCGTGACGGGTAAGCGGCGCAAGCAGCGCGTCCTGCCCTTTGGCGACCCGGCGCTGCACGCGCTGCTCAACTATCTTTCCGTGCGCAACCAGTTTCTACAGAACGCGCCGCCCGGTGAGCGAGACGAGCAGGCGCTCTTCCTTAACTACCAGGGGACGCGAATCACCACCCGCTCGGTCGGGCGAATGGTGGACAAGTACATCCAAATCTGCGCCGGTATACACAACATCAGCCCGCATAGCTTGCGCCACTCCTTCGCCACACACCTGTTGGATAGCGGCGCTGACCTGCGCGACATTCAAGAGCTGCTGGGCCACGCACGGCTCTCGACCACGCAAATCTACACACATGTCTCCATGGAAAAACTGATAGAGGTTTACGACAAGACGCACCCGAAAGCGTAAGAACAGTTATCAGTTATCAGTAATCAGTTTTCAGTTAAAAGCAACTTGTCTTCTTGCTGAAAACTGATTGCTGATAACTGTTCTTACAGAGTTGCTATGTCGTCGAGTCCCTGGCTGGCTTCTATCTCTGTCTGGCAGGCTGCGTCGTAGCGGGCAGTGGGGAGGGCTTCCAGGCGGCGCTCATCGATTTGCTTGCCGCAGCGCGCGCACTGGCCGTAAGTGCCTTCGTCCATTCTGAGGAGAGCCTGGTCAATGTCTGCGACCATCTGCGATTCGCGCTCGCCCAGCCGAAAGGCTATCTCGCGGTTGACATCCTGTAGCGACATGTCAACGCTGTCTTTCACGCCGTCGTCGTTCCCCTCAAGCGCCGCCGCCTGATCTGCGCGCACGTTCTCCGTTCTCTTGCGCAGCTCTTCTAAAAGTATCTTGCGGAAATGATCCAACCTTTTTTCGTCCATGATAATTTTCTACACCCTCGATTCATGATTACAGCTTTCCACCAGCATCTTTCAATCCGCCGTCAAAAGCAAGCGCGGATTATACGAAGGCACTAGTAAAAAGGCAAAAATGGGGGATGGGTTATGGTTAAAAGAAAGACTATCGAGTTTTCTTTCTCTATCCCCTAACCTCTAAAACCCCCATCCGCGCCTTTAGAAAATGAAGCGCGCGGCGAACTGTAGCTGGCGTCCTGGGTCTGAGTTGGCTATGCCCGCTATCGGTGTCAAGAAGGTTGCGAGCGGCGTTGCGCCCGTGCCGTAAATATTGTTGAGCTTGATGAAGTTCGAGCGGTTAAAGAGATTGAAGGCTTCGGCCCTCAACTCAAGCTGCAATCCTTCTCGGAGCGCCACTCTTTTCGAGAGCGACGCGTCGAAGGTCGCCTGCATGGGCGTGCGAAAGCTGTTGCGCGCAAAGCCCGCCGGGCGGTCAACGCGATAACCGTCGCCGTTCGTGTCCTCGCCCGTGAGCGGGTTTACCGGCAGACCCGACGCGAGGGTCGCTATGAAGGATAGCTGCGACTGAAAGGGAAGCTCCAGGAGCCCGTGCGCTACGAAGCGGTGTCGTTGATAAAAGTCGCTGGGGCCGCGCTCTATCTGGTCGCTCAGGCCAAAGTTGGCGGGGATGCCCGTGTCCGGCTCTCCGAAGAACATGTAATAGTTGAGCGCCGAAGAGTAAACGTAATGGGCTTCCACCTGAAAATTCCGAGCGAAGCGTTTAATCAGCCCCAGGTCAAGAGCGTCGTAGTCGCTGGACGAACTGTTCTCTATGACCGCTATCTTGTTGACGCGAACGCCCGCGAACGTAGGGAAGGGGCGCGTGCGGTTAAAGGGGGTGATGGCGTTGATGTCGTTCACGCGCATCATCTTCAGCGTGCGCGAGTGCAGCACGTCGGCCGTAAACGTCCAGTCGTTGAATAGCTGTCGCTGAACTCCCAAAGAGAGCTGCACGCTGTAGGGGTTCAGCAACCGCTCGCCGGGAAGATATATGAAGTCGCGGTTGACCGCCGCAGCTCCGGCAGGCGGCGCTGTGAGCGAATTCGGAAAGGCCGGAAAGCCAGTATCTGTGAACTTCAAACGGTAGGTTACGGTCTGCGAGTCAACGCCCTGAAGCAGGAAGCGGCGCGTGATGTACATGTAATACTGGTCGTAGAAGACGCCCGCTCCGCCGCGCACAATCGTCTTGCCGTCGCCCGCTACGTCCAGGGCGAAGCCCAGGCGAGGCGCGAAGTTGTTCATGTCATCCGTGATGGACTGATAATCGTAGCGCAGGCCGAGGTTCAGCGTCAGACGCTTTGATGCGCGCCAGTTGTCCTGTAGGAAAAGAGACGCGAGCGTCTGCCCGTAGCGTATGTCGCCCGTGCCGAAGGTCTGTGTGTATTCGGTTCTGGGGCCGACCGTGCGCTCGTTTGTGCCCAGACGATACTCGCCGAAAAGCGTGGTGCTGTAATCACGAATCTTCTGGCGCGTGTAATCGAAGCCTAATTTGAAGTCATGGCCGCCGCGCTGGAAGGTGAGCTGGTCTGCCACCTGCCAGCTCTCTCCGCGTATCCACGAGTAGCTTGAATTGCCAGTGGTGCTGAAGTTCGGGATCGTGACGGTCACCTGCGGGTCAACGGCGGAGGTGGAAGACGGAATCCAGTTGGTATAGCTGAAGCGAGCTTCGTTCAACAGCGAAGTGCCCCAGACGGTTCTGTCCGTTAATTGAAAGCCCACGGCCTGAGTCCTGCTCAACTGCGCCGTGCTCGGCTGATTAAAGCCGCTCACGCGGTCGTTCGAATTGTTGTTCGTGTCGCGGTTGCCGTTGACGCGCAGAAAGACGGAGTGCGTGTCGCTGAAGCGATAATCCACGCGCGCAAGTCCTATCTGATTGCGAAAGCGTCCGGTGAAGGTCTGCGGCGTGGGCGATTGTATGAAGGCTCCGCGATTCTGCCTCGTCGCTTCGTAGCTCAGGAAGAAGGTGGCGCGCTCCGTCAAGAGCGGCCCGCCGACCGCCCCTCCCATCTGCATGAACTCGTTCGGCGCTCTGATGGTTGAGACGGGCGGCGCTGCCTGTATGCCGCTCGGCCGCAGGAAGAAGAAGCCCTGCCCGTGAAACTGGTTCGTCCCGGCCTTTGTCACAGTGCTGATGATGCCTGCGCTTGAGCCGCCATACTCCGCCGAATACTGGTTGGTTAAGACCTTGAACTCCTGCACGGAAGAGAGAGAGACCTGCTGCTGCGGGGCGTTGGCGTTGATGGAATCGTAGTTGGTATTTCCATCCAGCTTATAGAAGGTCTGGCGAAAGGAGCTGGCGTTGATGGAAAGTCGCGCGGCGGTTGATCCGTCGCCGGCGAGCCCGCCCGTGTTGCGCACGTGCGGGTCTAGGAGCGCGAACCGATTAATGTTGCGGCCGTTCGAAGGCAGCTCGTTCACTCGGCGCGTGTCCACGACCTGACTTATCTCCGGAGCATTGTTGACGACCGGGGACGTGTCGCCTGTGACGTTGACTGTCTCTTGCAGAACATTTATCTCAAGCGCCACGTCTATAGTCGCTGCCTCGCCTGAGACCAGATTCACGCTCCTCTGAACGGATTGGCGGAAGCCTTCGGCCTCCACTGACACTTCGTAGCTCACGCCAGGCGGGAGCCCGAAGACAGCAAAGCGCCCCTCCGTGTCAGTCGTCGCGTCCCGCTTGATTCGCAGCGCATCGTTGCTGACAGTCACGCTCGCTCCCTGAATGACAGTCCCTTCAGCCTGGCTTTTCACCACGCCGCGCACGCCCGTACTGGTTTCCGTCTGCGCGGGAGTGCCCAGGGGAAGCGAAAGCAGCGCAAATATGCCGAGCAGTAGAAGAAGAGACGCGCGCGCCGGGTTATGAGAAAAGAGAAGAGTAAACATAATGACCTCGGAAAAGTTTTATAAGAACTTGAAAGCCGAACCTTTATTTATCGACAACGAAACTTCGGGCCGAAGAGCTTTTCGGTTGGCTGCCTTTCACTAAAAAGATCCGGAAGATCGGGTTGGGCTGAAAATGAAATCCAATTTCAACTTGAATCTTATTCCAGCTTCCGGCTTTTTGTCAAAAGATTCTGCGCCCGGAGTGGCAATGCCTCCTTTCATCAGCGCGCGCTGTTGTCTGATTTCTACTCCAGCAGTGATGACGAAACGGCTGCGGCAGCCCGTGAATGTCAGCCCGAACCCGATGCCTGCCGAACGCTTCGAGCTATCAAACATTCAATAGTAGGGCGAATAAATCAGGCACCTGAGTGGACAGGGGCGCCCGGCATAAGAGCGGGAATGGCGTTTGCAGTTGTGCTGCCAGGAGTTGGGCTGTTCCCACATGCGCGCATAGGGGCGAGGCTCATTGAACTTCAGATTAAAGGGATGAAGGAGATTCTTTTATGGCATTAGAGGCAGCACTCTTTAAGCGGACGCGGCTCGGGGAACACACGAATTGCCTTGCTTTGATGGAAGCCTACGCGGGAGCTGCTCCGCTCTGGGAGCGTTTCTGCATGGCTTCTTACGTGAGCCTTGGCCCGCTTGTGGCCAAACTTTTAGGCGCGGACACGGCGCACATGTGGAGCAAGGCCGATTCCATTATCGCGGACGTGTTCGCCGTCTCGCGTCTCAGCCCACGCGAGCTTGTGCGCGAGCTGCGCCGCTACGTTCGCCTGAGGCTTGAGAAGAAAGAGCACCTCTCTTTTGAAGAAGCCCGCGCGGAGATTTACGAGCAGAAATTTTATCCCCTGGTCACGCACTTTACTTTCGCGCTGCAACCCTCTGCGGTCGCCAGGATGAAATTCATACGAGAGGTGGTCGCTTCGATCGGGGAGGAACATCTCAATTTCGCAGACCTTGGCTGCGGCTCGGGCGTGCTTCTCTGCGACGTGCTCAGGCATAAGCCGCACTGGACGGGCGAGGGGCTGGACATCAGCTACGCGGCGGTAGACTACGCCGAGCGCTTGAGCGTCTACAAGCAGGTGGACGCACGCGCGACCTTCAGCGTAGGCGACATGGCGCAGCTGCCTTACGGGGACGAAACGCTAGACGTCATCATCTCTTCCGAAGTGATAGAGCATGCGCCGGACGTTGAGAGGGTGTTAAGAGAGATTACGCGCGTACTGCGTCCGCATGGCAGGCTGATTCTGACAATCCCTATGGAAAGCCACTCGGTCGCGCACCTTAATTCTCCCGGCCGGCCGGAAGATCTGCGCGCATTGTGCGAGCAGGCGGGACTTGAAGTCAGGCAGCTGCAAACGCATTGGCACTTCGGCTTCGGCGACGACCGCAGGCACATCTTCGCCGTCTGCGAAAAAAGAGGTCAATAGTAGGTGGTAGATGGTGAACAGAAAAACCTCGCTCGGCTATTTACCATTTACCCACGGGATTTAACCGTCTCTTTGTCTTCCTGAAGGATTTGTGCGGCGAGAAGGGGGATGGTCAGTTCGTGGTGGCCCGTGATGGCGAAGCCGCGACCCGCTCCTCCGGCTGTAGGGCGGCGCACTACGTTCGTGAGCGGGCGATAGGATTGGATGAAGTCGAAGTTGGCCGTGGTGATGTCCACTAACTCCTGCCCAAGGTTTCTTACGAGCGTGACGGCTTTGAGGAAAAGCTCCGGCAGGATGACCGCAGAGCCTATGTTCAGATAGACTCCGCCGCCGTTCATGCGTCGCACAAGCTCGGCCAGCAGTCGAAAATCCGTGTGGGTAGTCGCGCCCAGCGCAGCGCCGTCAGCCGAAGGATGAAAGTGCGCGATGTCGGCCCCGATCGTCAGGTGGGCGGTAAAGGGCAGGCGCATCTTGTAAGCTGCGCAGAGCAGCGACAGCTCTTCGTGGCGCGGCTCAAGCGAAAGAAGCGCGCGGCCCATGGCCTCGCCGAGTCCAATGGATTCGCGTGCGCCTTCGCGCGCAGCAGCGTTCAAGAGCTGGCCCGTCTCTTCAGCTCCGCCGAAAGAGCCCGCGCCCAGCGTCGCGTCAACATCTTCGGAGGTGTAGCCCGCCATGGCAATCTCAGCATCATGCACGAGCACGGAGCCGTTGGCGGCAATCGCGCTGACGAAGCCTCTCTGCATGAGACCTATGATGACGGGCGCGAGGCCGGTCTTGATGACGTGGCCGCCTATGCCCCAGATGACGGGCTTTTGAAGCCCCCTGGCTCGCACGACTCTCTCCGCCACTTCGCGCAGAGACTGAACGGCCAAAATGTTTGGAAGCGAATCGAGGAAATCCTGTATAGACGAGCCTGCCTCAGTAGGTCGGGCGAAATCTTTGACGGAGACTTTGCTCGGACGCTCCTTCAAAGAATAGGTGCTAACGTCGTCCAGGCCGAGCGGGCGCAAGTCGTCTTCGTAGATAGACACTTCAGTTCAGCGACGCTCCTTCCCGTCATGCTCTTTAGCAAAGAGCGCTGTCTCGACCATCTCGCAGATGATGTGGCCTATCAGGTTGTGCGTCTCCTGTATGCGCTGCGTGTCACGGCTCGGGACTACCATAGACAGGTCGCAAAGCTCTGCGACGCGCCCGCCGTCCCGTCCCAGGAGGCCGATTGTCCTGAGTCCCTGAGAGCGTGCCTGCTCTACGGCAGCCACTATGTTTGGCGAAGTGCCGGACGTGGAGATGACCAGGCAGACATCGCCGCGCGAGCCGAGGGCTTCAATCTGCCGCGCAAAGATTTTATCGAAGCCCGTGTCGTTGGCTATGCAGGTTAGAACGCCGCCGTCCGTGGAGAGCGCAATCGCGGGCAGCCCCCGCCGCTCTGCCATCATGAAGCGATTGATGAATTCGCCCGCGATGTGCTGCGCGTCGGCAGCCGAGCCGCCGTTTCCGCAAAGCAGCAACTTCCCGCCCGCGGCGAAACTCTCGGAGATGAGAGCGGCCGCATGCGCCACCTGCTCCGCGTGGTCTTCAAAGTAGCGCCGCTTAGTTTCCAGACTCTCTGCGACGATTGATTGAATACGCTCTTTCATCATGTGCCCAGTAATTCAATTCTAATAAAGTATAGCACGCCTCTCGCTCATCATGCCGTGGACTGCGCTGTCTCTCAATCTGGCAAGACCGCACGAAAGCGCCTCAACAGTGGAGACTAATGCAAGCGATTGCCAATCAAACGAATCTTCCTCTTGATCTCAAGCTTTACGCGGGTTTTTTTGATGAGGCGCGGCGTGTGCCGCCATTGCCGTTGCCGTTTCGGGGTGTGGCAGCATGGCCGTTGAGGAGCGGCTTGAGGGCGTGGCCGGTGTGAGAGCGGCGGGTGCGCGCAACTTCTTCGGGCGTGCCGCAGGCTACGACGCGCCCGCCGTGCGAGCCGCCTTCGGGGCCAAGGTCTATGATGTGGTCGGCGCTCTTGATGACATCCAGGTTGTGTTCTATGACGAGGACGCTGTTTCCCAGGGAGACCAGCCGTTGCAGCACGTCCAATAATTTATGAACGTCCGCGAAGTGAAGACCCGTAGTCGGCTCGTCCAGTATGTACATGGTGCGGCCCGTTGCGCGCTTTGACAATTCCTTGGCGAGCTTGATGCGCTGCGCTTCGCCGCCCGAAAGCGTAGTGGCCGACTGCCCGAGCTTGATGTAGCCGAGGCCCACATCGAGAAGCGTTTGCAGCTTCTGCTTTATCTGCGGAATGTTTTCAAGCAGCGGAAGAGCTTCTTCTACGGTCGTGTCCAGAAGCTCAGCTATAGACTTGCCCTTGTATTTGACGGAGAGCGTCTCGCGGTTGTAGCGCGCGCCGCGACAGACATCGCAGAGCACGTAAACGTCCGGCAGAAAATTCATCTCTATGCGCTTCATGCCGTCGCCCTCGCAGGCTTCGCAGCGCCCGCCCTTGACGTTGAAGGAGAATCGACCGGGCTTGTAGCCGCGCTCTCTGGATTCCGGCAGCATGCTGTAAAGCTCGCGTATGGGCGTGAACAATCCCGTGTAGGTGGCCGGGTTCGAGCGCGGCGTGCGGCCTATGGGCGACTGGTCTATCTCTATGACCTTGTCTATGTGCTCAAGACCCTCTATTGAAACGTGCGCGCCAGGCTCCGTCAAAGAGCCGTAGAGGTGACGGGCGAGCGAGCGATAGAGAATGTCGTCGACGAGGGTGGATTTGCCCGAGCCGGAAACACCCGTCACGACCGTCAGGAGACCGAGCGGGAATGAAACGTCTATGTCTTTCAGGTTGTTGGCGCGAGCGCCCCTGACGGTGATGGCTTTGCCGTTCGGAGCGCGGCGCGAGGTCGGCACGCCTATCCGTCGCGTGCCGCAGATGTAAAGGCCCGTCACGGATTGAGGGTTACAAGAGACTTCGTCGGGCGTGCCCGCCGCGACAAGCTCTCCGCCGTGAGCGCCTGCGCCCGGGCCAAGGTCAACTACGAAGTCCGCGCGACGAATTGTTTCCTCGTCATGCTCGACTACGAGCACCGTGTTGCCCAGGTCTCTGAGAGCGCAGAGGGTTTCCAGCAGCTTCTGGTTGTCGCGCGGGTGAAGCCCTATCGAAGGCTCGTCCAGAACGTAGAGCACCCCGCGCAGTTGAGAGCCGATTTGAGTCGCCAGCCGTATGCGCTGGCCTTCGCCGCCCGAGAGCGTGGAAGACGGCCTGTCGAGCGTGATGTAGCCGAGGCCCACCGTCTCAAGAAAGCGCATGCGATTTCTG
>DASVVZ010000390.1:0-4368 GCA_036389875.1 Pyrinomonadaceae bacterium | reverse complement strand
GGAATGAAGCTCGCGAAGAAGGCCACGCCGGCCAGCATCAATGAGACCAGAATGAAGGTCGCGGGGTCGGTCGCGCTCACCTGAAAGAGCAGGCTCGCCATCACGCGCGTCAGCGCGAAAGAGGCTATGAGCCCGAGCGCTAGACCGACGACGACCATTTTCATCCCCTGTCCTACGACGAGCTTCAGTATGTCCGAGGTGCTGGCCCCGAGGGCTATGCGAACGCCTATCTCGTGCGTGCGCTGTGTGACGGAATAGCTGATGACGCCGTAGATGCCCACGCAGGCGAGCAGGAAGGCAAGCGCCGCGAAGAGGCCCAGGAGAGTTACGGAAAGACGCTCGGACGCGACCGAATCCGACAGCAGATGCTCCATAGTCTTGACGCCGTAGACGGGCTGGTCTTTGTCTATGGCCTCCACCTCTCTGCGTATGACGGGCAGCAGGCTTATGGGATTCGCGGACGCGGAGCGCACGACCAGCGTCATCTCGGCCTGCGGCCTCTGCGCCAACGGCATGTACATCTCGGACGAAACGTCCGAGCTTAAGCCGTAATGATGAATGTCGCCCACTATGCCTACGATAGTCATCCAGGGAGAATCCTCGTCCTCCGGCCCGCCCTGCTTGATGCGTTTGCCCAGCGGGTCTTGCCCGGCGAAGAAGCGGTTGGCGAAGGCCGAGCTGACGATGATGACGGGCGTAGAACCTTCCCTGTCTTCATCCGTGAAGGCGCGTCCCTTCACGACAGGGATGCCCATGGTGCTGAAGTAACCCGGGCTGACGGAGCCGTAGCTTGCCGTCTGCTCGTCGCCGTAAGCCAGCGGCTCCTGGCCCTCTATGGTCAAATCCGTGCGCGAGTCGTCCACGAGCGGCGGAGAGGTGGCAAGGCCGGCGCTCTTTATGCCCGGAACGGATTGAAGACGCTCAAGGAGCGACTGGAAAAAGAGGGCCTGGCTCTGCGACTCCTCGTACTTGGTTTCGGGCAGGGTCAGCTGCATCGTGAGCACGCCCCGGGGGTCGAAGCCCGGACGGACTTCGCGCAAGCGCCAGAAGCTCTTCATCATGAGCCCCGCGCCTATCAGCAGCACGAGCGCCAGCGCCACTTCCACGACAACCAGAAGGCTGCGCACGCGGTTGCGGTGGCGGCCGCCTGTGACCGACTGTGCGCCCTCCTTGAGCGATTCAACCAGATCCGGCTTCGTCGCCTGAAGCGCCGGTACGAGGCCGAGCAAGAGCCCTGTGGCAAACGAGACCGAGAAGGTAAAGAGCAGCACGGCCCTGTCAATCCCTATCTGCTCAAGGCGCGGCACGTCTTCGGGCAGTACCGCGCGCAGGGCGTCTATGCCCCAGAAAGCTATCAGCAGCCCGAAGACCCCGCCCGTCAGAGCAAGCAGTGTGCTCTCGATTAAGAATTGTCGTATGAGGCGGCGGCGGCTTGCGCCTACGGCGAGCCGTATGGCGACTTCGCGGCGGCGCGCGGCGGCCCGCGCCAGTTGCAGGTTGGCGACATTGGCGCACGCAATCAGGAGCACGAATCCGACAGCGCCGAGCAGCACGAAGAGGGCCGTCGAGACATCTTCCGTCAGAGCGTCCTGAAGCAGCTCAAGCTTTATGCTCCACTCCGTATTCGTCCCCGGGTTCGCCTCCTCCATGCGCTTGCCGAGCGCCTTCATGTCGCTCTCGGCCTGCTCAAGGGTGACGCCCTCCTTGAGACGCGCCGCCACGTACAGGTAGCGGTGGCCGCGCGCAGCAAGGATTTCAGGACTGAAGGTGAGCGGCACCCAGAGGTCTATTCGCTCCGTCCCTTCGGGGAAGCGAAAATCGCCCGGCATGATGCCCAGGACAGTGTAGGCTTCGTTGTTGAGCGTGATGGTCTGGCCTATGAGGTTAGGATTGGAGCCGAAGCGGCGCTGCCAGAGGTCATGGCCCATGACTACGACATGGTTGCGCCCCTCCTGCTCTTCATCCACAGTGAAGGTGCGGCCGCGCGCTGCGCTGACACCGAGCAGGGGGAAGAGGTCTGCAGACACGGCTGCGCTCATGATTCTCTCAGGCTCGGCCGCGCCGCCCGTCAGGTTGAAGCTCTCGCCCGTGATGGCGGCCATGCGCTCGAAGCTGTGATTCTGCTCGCGCCAGTCCAGAAAGTCGGGCGCGGAGGCGGGCAAGTCGTCCGTGGTCAGCTTCGGCGCGCTCCAGAAGAGCAGCATGATGCGGCCCGAATCCTTATAGGGGAGCGGCCTCAACAGCACCGTGTTGACGACGGAGAAGATGGCCGTGTTGGCTCCTATGCCGAGAGCCAGCGCCAAGACGGCTATAATCGTCACGCCAGGCTTCTTCATCATCATGCGAAAACCGAAGCGCAAATCCTGCCACACAGAGTTCATGTCGGACCTGTCCTTTGCAAACCCGCATTCAAATCAGTAATGCGAGGGGATTTGACACCAAAGCACTTAATCCATCTGCTTATTCTTCAACATGGCCGAGAGGACGCGCCCGCGCTCATAATCCGACTTTATCGTTTCGACCGTGCGTAGGAACTGGCCGCGCAGCCGCGCGTCGCCGCTGTAGGCGCTCGAAGCTTCCAGCAGCAGCGTGGCCTTCTCATAATCGGACGAGATGCGGGCGGCCGATTCCAGCAGGCGTCCCAGGACTTCATGCCCGAGCCCTCTTCTCTTCAGCAGGGCGGAGAGCACATTTCTGTGCTCATAGTCGGACTTGATAGTGTCAGCCGTCTGAAAGAAGGCGGCCGCAAGCTGAGCGTCTTCCAGATTGCGCACGGCCACCTCTTTGAGCAGTGTCGCCTTCTCGTAATCGGATGCCATGCGCGCGGCCGACCGGACTGTCATGACCAGCAGCTCACGGCTCACGGGCTCGCTCTTTTTCAGCAGCGTGGAGAGTACGCGTCTATGCTCGTAGTCCGACTTGATGGTGCCGGTCGCCTCGAAGAAGGCGGGAAGCGCCTGGCTCCTGCCTGCGATCAGTTCCGAAGCCCCGATAAGCAACTGCGCCTGCTCGTAGTCGGACGAGATTTGACGCGCAGCTTCTCTAAAGACTGCCTGAAGCGAAGAGGCGTCGAGATTTCTGTTTTTGATAAGCGCCTCGAAGTAGATGCGCCTGGCGTAATCGCCTCCGACGAGAGAAATCTCTTCGAGGACGCCGCTCACCCCCCGCCGCTCGAAGATTCTCTGCACCCTTTTGTCCGCATCAATACCGCCCCGCCGGACTGCTTCGAGTATCATCCCTGCGACCCATGCCCTATCCTGCTCATTCATGGGGCGCGGCTCGCCGCCCACGGAAAAGGTGCGCCGCAACTGCCCGCCGGCCGCTGGCACTACGTCGAGACGACGCGTCGTGCCGCCCCGCGTCTCTTCTATGCGAACGGAGCCGTCTTCCGAGACGCTTTTGATGTCCGTGTAATCTTCCGTGAATTCAGCCCTGCCGCGTATCTCGAGGCTCTTTTTCCAGTCGTTATCGACCCATTGCCAGGTGGTATGCGAATCGTTCTTGCTCGTTTGCGCCGCGACCTGAATCGCCGCCGCGGATTGAAGCAGAAGGGCCAGGGCAAACAGGCATGGGACTATTGCTTTCGAGCCCCGGCCATTTTTTAACATCTTCATATAAGTCTCCGTCCTTTAAGTTATCGGGCGCGTCACTCGTACCTGAGAGCAATCATAGGGTCTACGCGAGTAGCCCTGCGCGCAGGGATGTAACAGGCTATGAACGCTATGATGACCAGAAGCAGCGAGACGCCCGCGTAAGTCAGAGGGTCAAAGCTGCTCACCTCGAAGAGCAGGCTGGACATGGCTCGCGTCAGCAGAAAGGCCGCGACAAGACCTATGCCTACGCCTATCAAAGTCAGCATCATCCCCTGGCCTACGACCATCTTCAGTATGTCTTGCGCGCTCGCGCCCAGGGCCATGCGTATGCCTATCTCGTGCGTGCGCTGCGTCACCGTGTAGCTGATGACGCCGTAGATGCCCACGGCCGCCAGCACAAGCGCGACCAGCGCGAAGAGCCCCAGCAGCACTGCGCTGAAGCGAGGCTGCGAGAGCGATTGGTTGAGCCGCTCTTCCATCGTCATCACGTCCGAGACGGGCTGGTCAGGGTCAAGCGCGTAGACCTGCTTGCGTAAGCTCGCGGCCATGCTTTCGGGAGCCGAAGCCGTGCGCACGCTCAGCATGAAGGAGTTGCTCCACCCTTCACGCCTGCTCTGCGTATAGGGCGCGTAGACCATTACCTCCGACGCAGCCTCAAGGCTTGAGCCTTTAACGTCGGCGACGACGCCTACCACCGTGCGGCGCTGGAAACGGCCTATGACCTTCAGCGCTTCCGGCGGCAGAAGATTCTCAGGCGGCCCCATCCAGACGGTCT
>DASVVZ010000389.1:0-3873 GCA_036389875.1 Pyrinomonadaceae bacterium | reverse complement strand
AAGTATCTGATGTACCTGCTCTCCTCAAACATAGGCGAGATTGGTTTGATGGCGGGCGCGTCGCTTATGGGCCTGCCGCTTCCCTTGAGCGCCGTGCAGATTCTCTACGTGAATCTCGCCACGGACGGGCTGCCCGCGCTCGCGCTGGCGGTAGACCCGCCCGAAAAAGACCTTATGCGGCGTGCGCCGCGCGACCCGCGCTCGGGCATCTTCACGCGTCCCGTGCTGGCGCTGATGCTGGCCGGAGGGCTATGGTCGACAATCATCAATCTCTCGCTCTTCGTCTGGGCGCGAAACTCCGGCCGCGATGTCGAAGAGGCCATGACGATGACCTTCGTCTCGCTCGTCCTGATTCAATTCTTCAAGGCTTACAACTTCCGCTCAGACCGTCACTCGGTCTTGAATCGCCCGTTCGCAAACAAGTGGCTGAACATAGCAATCCTGTGGGAGCTTGTGCTGCTGTCGCTGATCATCTACGTACCTTTCCTGCACGACATGTTCGACACCTTCAGCCTGACCTTAAACGACTGGCTCATCATCATCGCGCTGGCCGCGACCGTCTCGCCCGTGCTTGAGTTCGTTAAATGGATGGAGAGGCGCGGCTGGCTCGGACAGATAGTTTAACGAAAGCGAATTCAAACAGAGATAGACGGGATAAGGAAGAAGCGGTCTCTTCTTGTCCTGACTGGCCCGCGTTTCAATCTATGACGAAGAAGCCGGTCTCGCCGCCGCCGGAGGTGACGTTGACGATGGGAGAATCGGAGAGGCGCACGAACGCGCCCTCTACGCGCCCGCGAAAGAGGAACGGATTCGTGTCGACGTAGACGGGCTCAAGCGACCACCGCTCCGTGTCGAAGACGGGGAAGAGTTCCGTCTTCAACTTCAGCGCCTCCTGAATTATGTAATCACCTTCCGCCAGCGCCAGGGTGAGAGCGTCGCTCCACTCTCGCTCGCTCAGGTGGTGGCCAAAGAAGATGCCGCGCCCGCCGTAATCGTCATTCGGCTTGAGGATGAAATCATCTCTATTGCTGCGCGCATGCTCCATCAGGTCAACCGCACGCCCGCGATGATTGGTCTTTCTCTCAGCGAGGCGTCGCGTCCAGGGGATGCTCTCGTTTATGACTTCCCTTTCCTCTGGGCTGAACCAGCCCGCGCAGGCTTCGTCCGTCAGCAATTCAAAGGCGGCCTTCTTGTGCATTACCTTGCAGCGAAATGGATTGATCAGGCAGACGGCGCGGTCGCGGAAGGCGCGCAGCAGAGGATGCGTCTCGTCAGCGCGCTCTAAAAACTCGTGAATCACTACGCGTTTGTAGACCAGGTCTATGCGAAAGGGGCCGTGCCTGAGGTGTCGGCCGTCGTATTCCAGCTCCTCCGGCGTAACGATGACGGTGGGCACACCCCGCTCCGCGAAATAGTCACGTAAAAAGAAGAACTCGCCCTCGGTGGGCAATCCCGCCCAATCGAGTATAGCTACGTTGGGTGCGCCCTCGCCTCCCCACTCCTGGTACGTTTCGATGAGCGCGCCGAGCAGTGCTTCGACAGGGTCGAACTGACTGAGACGATAACGCTCGGAAAGCTTTTTCATAGCGGGGAGGTTGAAGAGAATCTTATTGAGCCCGCTCTGATCCGGCAGGCTGGATGGATTCTCCGCGTTGTATTCTACGAACTTTATCTCGTCGTCATGAACGAAGGCGTCAAGGCGCGTGGTGACGGCCGCGTAAGGAAAGCCCGGGTCAACTAGGGCAAGCCGCCGCTCGTTTTCGCGCAAGCCCACGCGCTCCATCAGCGGGGGATTCGCAACAAGCGCCCGGGCAATCTTTTCAAAGGCGGAGGCGAGCGTTTCGGAGAAAAGAGTCAGCCGCTCGAACTGTCGGCGCATCAGAAGGTGCGGGCGAAGCGAGACGCCTATCGGCCGCTCTCCGTAGGAGAGGCCGCTCTCTATCATCTCGCGCCTGAGGCGCGCGAAAAGCTCTCTCCCCAGACGGTCGTCCTCCGAGAGCAGCCTGTGATATCCGGCAATGGCCTCTTCGCGCATTCCTTTATCTGTCCCTTCACCCGGGAGACTTTAGAAAGCTTCGGACACCACCCTTTGCACGCAACCGGCCTCTGTTTATCCTGCCCCGAAGACACAAGTATGAGAGGTTAGTGATGTAAAGTAATCCTATATCCCTCTCATGTTCAAGGCTCAATGATAACTTTGGCTCGTACGCAGCTTATACGCACGCCGCAGGCATGCGCAGGGGTCGGTTCAGGTTTGCAACCCTTAACCGATGCGATAAGATGACGTCCAGACTCGAATCCGTAAGACACGTCGTAACTGATATTACATGAATGAATCTCTCTTGATAGCCCTGTCGCTGGGATTTCTGCTGGGGCTGAAGCACGCTACCGAAGCAGACCACCTGATCGCCGTGACGACCATCGTCAGCGAGCAGCGCTCCATCGGTCGCTCGATGATGGTGGGCGTACTGTGGGGCGCGGGCCACACTGCGGCGCTTTTCGCTGCCGGGCTGCTTATAATCCTGCTGCACGTTACCATCCCCGAAAGAATCGCGGCGCTGCTCGAACTGGCGGTGGCGGCGATGATTACCTTCCTTGGCGCGCGTATACTCTACCTGCTGCTGCGAGACCACAGGCGCATGCACGTACACACGCACACGCACGACGGCCGCACGCACTCGCACCTGCACTTTCACGACCCGGAGGACGCGCACAGCCTGAATGATTCTCAGAAGCGCCCTGCGCATCACGGCGCGATTCGGGGGCTGAGACCCGTCCTTGTGGGGATAGTCCACGGGCTGGCGGGCTCGGCCGCGCTGACGCTGCTTGTACTGACAGAGATTATGAGCGGCGAAGGCGGCTCGCGCGCTCTCGGGGTGGCTTATCTTCTAATCTTCGGCGCGGGCTCCATAGGCGGAATGCTGTTGATGAGCGCGCTCATCAGCCTGCCCTTCATCTTCACCGCGAACTACTTCGCGCGCATCAACAACCCTCTGCGGCTGGTAGCCGGCCTTGCGAGCGTAGCCTTCGGAATCTACTATGCATGGGAAATCACCCTAGGGTTAAGCTGATTCAGACATAAGCCACCTGCGTATGGCTTCCACCACGTAAAGCTTCTCTTCTTCGGTCAACTCGCGCCCCTTCCGGATAGCATGCCACTTCTCAAGACAGCTTCGGCAACAGGTGGCCGTGGCGTGCTGCGCCACGAAGACCGGATGATTGCGCCAGGGCGTCTGCTTTCCGTCGTTGGCGGGCTCTGCCGGCGCAAGCCTCTTCTCTATGAAGTCCGCCGCGTGCTGTAGCACCACGTCCATCCCCTTGCGCCTGAGATAGTCTAGCTCCTTCTCGCTCAGGCGTATGCGGCTGCGAAAATCGGACTTGCCCAGACGGGCGAAAACCTCTTCCAAATCATTCATCTTACTTTTGATGCTTTGTGTGCTTCCGGTTGCGGCTGTCCCGGTTCAGGTACCTGACGAACAGAATCAGGCCGGCGGTCGCAGAGATGAGTATGAAGATAATTGCCCCGAAGACGAAGTAGAGTTCTTTATAATCCGAGTTCATAGCTTATCCCGAATGACGTTTACCCCCCTGAAGGCTCTACGGCCGGTGAATGTCTACAGAAGTAGACATTAGACGGCTGTGCCTGTCACCTACATAAGACACCCCAACTGCCATTATCAAAGAAATCTTAAGGATTTCCAATGGCACAAAGCTTGCCAGATAGTCAGGTCAGCCCCACCGCTAATGAAAGCGATTCAACGCCCTTGAGTCGCCTCCGTGATAAAGACGGGTAGAGAAACCCCTCCTCTACCCGTCTCTTCATAAGCGCGAACGAGGGGCCAGAGAGAAAGGTCACGGTTTACGAAAGAGATG
>DASVVZ010000388.1:0-7511 GCA_036389875.1 Pyrinomonadaceae bacterium | reverse complement strand
AGAGAATAGTCGCCATCCCAAGCTCGTGAGCGAAGGCGAACGACTGGCTGATTTCCGTTATCTGCCTGGTGGATTCCTCCGAGCCGAAGTAGATGGTTGCGCCCACGGCGACCGCTCCCATGTCTCGTGCCTGCTCGACCGAGCCGAAGAGCACCTGGTCGAACCTGTTCGGATAGGTCAGCAGCTCGTTGTGATTAACCTTGACGATGAAGGGAATCTTGTGCGCGAAGCGGCGCGCTACGGACCCGAGCACGCCGAAGGTGGAGGCCACGGCATTGCAGCCGCCCTCTATGGCAAGCTCGACGATTTTCGCGGGGTCGAAGTATTGCGGATTCGGTGCGAATGACGCGCCCGCAGAGTGCTCTATGCCCTGGTCGACCGGCAGTATGGAGAGGTAGCCAGTGCCCGCCAGCCTCCCGTTGTCAAACAGCGCCTGAAGCGAGCGCAGCACCGCAGGATTCCTGTCCGAGAGAGCCCAGACGCGGTCTACGAAATCCGGTCCCGGCAGTTGTAGATCGTCTTTAGAGATAGTCGTCGAGGTATGATCCAGAAGCGTGCGCGCCCCGTCGCCCAGCAACTCTTCAATCTTATCCAGCGACGTGTCGGCGCGTCTCAATTCAGTAGCCATCTCAAGTACATCCTCCTGTTCTAATACAGCGCGATAAATTTTATGCGGGAACTTTTTTTTTTGAGCCTTTTGCTGACAGGCATGATAGCACGGAAAACGCGGCGGATGCGACAGGGCCGCACGCAACCGGACAAGGGAAATTCAAGGCCGGGGCCTATTCGTTGTGAAGAGTGAGCTGGCGGAAGGCTTCGTGCAGGCGTAGCGCGATTGAGCCTACAGGGACTGTGTAATGGTGAAAATCGAAGGTGGTGGCCAGGCTCACGCCCAGTCCTGCCGAGGTGAGAAAGATTTCGTCTGCGTCTCCGACCTGCGCAAGCTCGTTGACGCCTTCTATGACGGGGATGCCGAGGTCTTCCGCAAGGTCAAGGATGCGGGCGCGCGTAGTGCCCGCGAGCGCGCCCGTCTGAAGGGCCGGCGTATGAAGCGTGCCGTCTTTGACCCAGAAGATATTGGCCATCGTGGCCGACACGACCTCGCCGCGCTCATTCATGACCACGGCTTCATGAAAATCGCGCCCGCGCGCCTCCTCCCAGGCGATAAGGTGCTCCAGGTAGTTGATTGACTTAACGCCTGTGAGCGGCGAGAGAGTGTTGATGCGATAGGGTGAGACAGTCAGCGCGAGCGCGTCGGCGGGCGGCGCGTGAGCCTCTGCGGTCATGATCAGTAGATGCGTTTGTGTCTCTTCCTCATTCAGATTCCAGAAGCCGGCGCGGCTGGAGCCTGCCAGCAGCGTGATGCGCGCTCGTCCTTCGCGCACCCCGTTGGCTTCAATGAGCCTCACGAGAGAGGCGAGCGTCTTTTCTTCATCAAGTGAGCTTCGATTAACCCCCGCGAGGTCTGCGTGCAGCATAAGCCGCGCCCAGTGCTCTTGCCAGAGAAAGGGATGGCGGTCGTGTATGGCCAGAGTGGTGAAGACTCCGCGCCCGTAAAGCGCCGCGGGCGTGACGGCAGGAAGCCGCGCGCTTGCGCCGTTCAGCAGTTTATCATTGAGAATAATACGCGAATGCACGCCTCTGGAATCGCTCCGCTTCAAGCATGGAAAAATTTAGACGGCTTCAGAACAGCGTGCAGGATACATGAAAAATGCAGAAGTAAGAATGCCGCGCGGGATTAATGAAAAGCCGATTCAGCCCGAAAATTTTTTCCTTGATTCACCACGCGCGGCAACGCGGCCTGCGGCATTCTCCTAAAGCTTTGCGTTGAGAGCCAGAAGGAGCGCGCGCGCCTTGACGAGCGATTCTTCGTACTCGTCTTCCGGCTGGCTGTCGGCCACTATGCCGCCGCCTACGTTGAAACGCGCCTCCCGGCCGCGCAATGTCATGGTGCGAATGGCTACCGAAAGGTCTGCCTGTCCGTCGAATGAGAAATAGCCGATTGACCCCATCGACAGGGAGCGCCGCGCGGGCTCTGTCTCGTCAAGAATCTCCATCGCGCGCAGCTTCGGCGCGCCCGTAATCGAGCCGCACGGGAAAGCAGCTCTCAGCAGCATCGCAATCGTCACATCTTCGCGCAGAAGCCCGCGCACCCGCGAGACCAGATGAAAAAGCGTTGGATGCTCCTGAATCGTAAAAAGCTCCGGCACGCTGACGGTTCCGTATTGGCAGACCCTTCCCAGGTCGTTTCTCAGGAGGTCTACAATCATGACGTTCTCCGCACGATCCTTCTCGCTTCGCACGAGCTCTGCGCGCAGGCGCGCATCTTCTTCCGTGCTAAGCCCGCGCCGCCGGGTTCCCTTGATTGGCCATGCCTCAACGACGCGCCGCCCGTCCTGCACCTCTACGCGCAGGAAGCGCTCCGGCGAAGCGCTGATGACCGTGTCGTCGCCGCGTCTTAAGAAAGCTGCGAAGGAGGCCGGGTGCGCGTGACGAAGCTTGAGAAAGATGCTCTCCGGCGAGAGCGAATCATCCAGGGGAACGTGAATCTGCTGCGTCAGGTTTGCCTGATAGATGTCCCCTGCTGCTATGCGTTCTTTAATGCGGCCGACGGCGCTCACGTATTCTTCCCGCGTGAAGTTAGAGCGGGCCGCGTGCGCTTGAGAAGAATCCTCCGGGTAGAAATCTTGAGACGAGCGCGCGGCGTCGTTCAGGGATTCCTGAAACTCTTCTAACCGCTCAGCTGCTGCGACCGAGACGAGGCTTGTTGAATTGTGCAGATAGTCGTGAATGACCAGCGTGTCGTAGAAGGCCAGCACAGCGTCTGGCTCTCGGGTAGAGGCGGGCGGCGGGGAAGAGCGCAGGCGCTCGAATTGTCTGGCGAGGTCGTAAGAGAGGGACGCTATGCACGCGCCCGCGGCCGGGAAACTGAGGCCGCGTTCAACGCGAAGGCTTTCGAGCCGCTCGTCAAGCAGGGCCAGCACATCGCCGCGCCTGACCTCTGTTTCGCCCGCGCGCGAGATGCGAAGCTGGCGGCCCTCGGCCTCCACCACCTCTGTCGGGTCGAAGCCCGCTATGAGAAAGCGCGCGTCCGGCGAGCGATAACCGCAGCTATCCAGGATTGAGACGCGGCGCGAAGCCTCAAGACCGAGCAGCGCCCGCAGCAGTTCTTCGACTGAAAGGGAGATTTCACGCGTGAGCACGGGGGCAATTCCTGATTTCATCCCCGCCTTCACTCTCCCGCGGCGGCCAGCACCTCTGCCTGTAACCGTTTCTCAAGCGCGTTGCGCCATGCCGCTTCAAGCTCGGCCACTGGCATCCGCAGGACTTGGTCGCCGTCCGCGCTGATACGCAGGTGTTCGCCGCCCGTGCGACCCAGGATTGTGAACGGGCAGCCTTCGCGCGCCGTAATCTCCTGAATTTGTCCGAGCGCGGCATCCTCAAAGCTGATGATAATGCGCGATGGAGTCTCGCCAAAGAGCCTCGCCGCGATTGAGACAGTGCCCGTCAGGTCTACTTCCGCGCCTGTGGCATCGCGGTTCAGAGAAGAGAAGCAGCATTCGGAAAGAGCCACGGCCAGCCCGCCGTCCGAACAGTCGTGCGCGGAGCGCAGCAGCCCCGCTTCGGCCGCGCCCAGACAAGCCTTCTGCACGGCCAGCTCCAACTTGATGTCTAGCGCGGGCACCATGCCCGTCTTAATCATCTCGTCTGTCGTTCGGCCCAGGACGGTTGCCGCGTATTCGCTGACGCTCGTGTCGTCATGGGTTGCGCCGAGGATGGCTATAAGGTCGCCCGCATTCTTGAAGCCGGGTTGAATGATGCGTCGCACGTCTTCGATGAGGCCGAGCATGCCTATCACGGGCGTGGGCAATATGCCGCGCCCTTCCGTCTCGTTATAGAAGGAGACGTTGCCGGAGATGACCGGAGTATCAAAAGCCACGCAGGCTTCGCTCATGCCGTCAATCACTTCTGAGAAAGCCCACATCACTTCCGGCTTTTCGGGCGAGGCGAAGTTCAGGCAGTTGGTGACGGCCAGGGGGCGAGCGCCCACGCAGACAACGTTGCGCGCTGCTTCCGCGACAATAAGCCTTGCCCCTTCGCGCGGGTTGACGGCACAATACCGCCCGTTGCCGTCAAGACAGAGCGCCAATGCGCGCCGCGTCTCCTTAATCCTCACGACGGCCGCATCTGCCCCCGGCAGCACAGCCGTATTCGTCCTCACCATGTGGTCGTACTGACGATAAACCCACTCCTTAGAGGCTATGTTCGGAGAAGCCAGAAGACCAAGCAGCGCAGCGTTGAAGTCGGTAGAGTTTGTAGAGTCCGGAGAGTCAAAAGCATTCTTCTCTATAGACTCTGCGGGCTCTGGACTCTTCATGGGTCTTTCGTAGCAGGGCGCTTCATCCGTGAGGGCCGAGACCGGGATGTCCGCCACGAGTTCGCCTTCGTGCAGGACGCGCATGCGATGGTCGTCGCGTACGCGGCCTATGACGACGGCGTCCAGCTCCCACTTGCGAAAGATGTCCATGACTTCGCGCTCGCGCCCGCGATGAGCGACTATCAGCATGCGCTCCTGCGATTCGGAGAGCATCATCTCGTAGGCGGTCATGTTCTGTTCGCGCTGCGGAACGAGGCTCAGGTCCAGCTCTAAGCCTGTGCCGGCGCGCGCTGCCATCTCGCAAGAGCTTGAAGTAAGACCTGCCGCGCCCATGTCCTGAATGCCCGCGACCGCTCCGCTTCTCATGGCTTCCAGGCAGGCTTCGAGCAGCAGCTTTTCCAGAAAGGGGTCGCCAACCTGTACGGTCGGACGCTTCTCAAGCGCTTCTTCGTCAAACTCCGCCGAAGCCATAGTCGCGCCGTGTATGCCGTCGCGGCCTGTCTTTGCGCCGACGTAAAGCACAGGGTTCCCGACGCCCGCGGCCTTGCCGAAGAATATCTGGTCACGGCGCACGAGCCCCAGCGCGTAGGCATTCACCAGCGGGTTGAAAGCATAAGCGTCGTCAAAGGCGACCTCGCCCGCCACGGTCGGCACGCCGAAAGCGTTGCCGTAATGGGCTATGCCTGCGACCACGCCTGCGAGGAGCGAGCGGTTGCGCCGCCCGTGCTGCGGGTTGTCGAGCGAGCCGAAGCGCAGACTATTCATGGCCGCAATCGGACGAGCGCCCATGGTGAAGATGTCTCTGAGGATTCCGCCGACGCCCGTGGCCGCGCCCTGAAACGGCTCTATGAAGGACGGATGATTATGCGATTCAATCTTGAAGGCGGCGCACCAGCCGTCGCCTATGTCCACGACGCCCGCGTTCTCGCCCGGCGGCACCACCACGCGCTCGCCCCTCGTCGGAAGCCGCCTCAGATGAACGCGCGAAGATTTGTACGAGCAGTGCTCAGACCACATCACGGAGAAGATGCCAAGCTCCACCAGTCCCGGCTCCCGGCCCAGCAACTCTGCTATGCGTGCATACTCATCCCGGGTCAGATTGTGCGCGGCGATTTGTTCGGAAGTAATCATAATAAAAAGTGATGAGCACTGAGTACAGAGTGATTAGTCAAAAGCACGGTTTGCCCGGCACCCATCACTTGTTACTCATTACTTTGTCGATGGCTGCGCGCAGCTCGCCGGGCTTGATGCGGCCCAGGTGTTTGAAGACGACTTTACCCTGCGCGTCGTAGAGAAAGGTGGCCGGAAGGCTTCCCGCCCATCGCGGGTCAACGAATTGAATGGCGGCGTCCTGCTCCGTCGTGTTCAGAAGATAGGCGGGCATCTGCGCGCGCATCTCTTTGAGAAAGCCCGGGACGCCAGTGTTAATCTCCGACACGTCGTCAATCGAGACGGTTATGAAATCCAGCCCGCGCGCCCGGTACTCGTTGTCTATCCTGACCAGGTCCGGAAACTCAGCGCGGCAGGGCTCGCACCACGTGGCCCAGAAGTTCACCAGAAGCGGCCGCCCCTCTCTCCCCTCGCGCGACAATAATTTTTTGAGTCCCGAGAGGTCAACCTCGCGCACGACCGGCGCAGTAGTGGAAGCCGTGGTCTTGCGCTGTGCGCCAGCCTGTTGTTCATGCGGTGCGAAGTTGCCGGGCGCGAAAGCCTGCCCGCACTTCTCCACAGCATTTGTCCGCGCAGCATGTGCACGGGACACGCTCGGCGCGGACAATGAAGAGATGAGAGCGAGCATCAGAGCGCCCGGAATCAGCGTGCGAATCAAACGTCTCATGGCAGCTCTTATTTAGCCGCGCTTGATGGTACAGCCGAAGGCCGGGACAGACGATTTGGCCACGGGCTTGCCAGCGAGCATAGCTTCCAGCGCATCGCGCAGCTCGCTCGCGGAGACCGAAGACGGGTTGCGCGCGTTGTCTATGCGCCCGCGATAGATAATCTTGTTGCTTGAATCCAGCACGTAGGCTTCTGGCGTGCGCTCGGCTCCGAGCCTGTCCGCCAGCTTGTTGCCGTTGTCTTTGAGAATCGGGAAGGTCAGGTTGTTGCTCGTCGCGTGAGCCTTGGCGTCGCCAGCGGATTCAGTCGAGTTGGCGTTGACGCCCACGACGTTGACGCCGCGCGCCCTGTAATCCTGCGCCAGCTTCTCCATGCGCTCGTTGTAAGCGTTGGAGACCGGACACTGCACGCCTACGAAAATCAGCACAGTTCCGTTCTTGCCCTTGAGCGAAGAGAGCGACTGCTCCTTGCCGTCCAGGTCAGGCAGCTTGAAATCCGTAACGACAGAGCCGATTGCGCCCGGCTCTGTATCGCCGACAGTGCCGTCGGCCTTGACGTTGATGCCGGAGAGCGCGGCGCAGGAGAGTGAAAGCAAGAGTGCGAAGGCGAACAGGTAACGCTTAATCATGGTCGGAAGCTCCTTTCAGGGTTGACGAGAATCAAGAGATTAACAACGCCGCGCGGTAAATGACAAGCGGGAAAAGAAAGTACTGGGTGACGAGTGATGAGTACCCAGTAAAAGAAAGAAGCTTTTCTCTCAGTCCTCAGTCCTCATCACCCAGCACTTTCCTGAGCGTGAAGCGCCAGAGCATGCGCCCTTCTTTCTCGTCGAAGAGATGCTCGGCGGCTGTGACTCGCCAGTATCCCATGTGCTGCCAGCGCCCGACCGAGAGTTTATTGAAGAGCGGGACGGCGTGTGCGCTCTCTATGGCTGCGAGCAGGGCGCGGTTGGCGGGGCTCAGCGGCTGGTCGCCGCGACGCCCCGCTCCCGTGTAAGAGATGGTGTCGCCCGCTGCGTTCCGGCTGTCCGGATAGCAGGGATTGATGCGCCCGAAGTCTGTCAGGAGCGAGATGAGGCGGCCATTGCGCTGGTAGACCCCGTTCTGTATGCGGTGCGTGCGACTGACCTCGGCCCATGAGAGGACCGCGCCTTCGACTTGCTCCGCGCTCTCTTCCCCCAGTCGCGTGAATCGCGCGTCTCTCTCTACGGCTCTCGCTCTGCGTCTCATGCTTCTTTCGCTTCATACCATGCAGGGCGCGGGCAGAAAAATAGAACCTGCCCATACTCGCCCGTGTT
>DASVVZ010000387.1:0-3629 GCA_036389875.1 Pyrinomonadaceae bacterium | reverse complement strand
ACATGCTCTATCATCATCTGGTGCGTGTCAGAGAGCGCGAGCCGGACGAGCCGAAGGGCAAGACGCCCGGCATCTTCTACCTGATGCTGCTCATAGCATTTCTGGTGGCGAATCCCGCGGTTCTGCTGCCGCAGACGCTCGAATACCTGAACGCCTACACGAGCGAACAGCTTCTGACGCACACCGGCTACCTGATGGGCGGGCAGCTCTACAAGAACAACATGTCGGCGACGCCCTTTCGCGGCACGCCGCTCTATTTCTACGTGCTCTACCTGCTGATTAAGGTGCCTCTGCCAGTCATCGTCGCGCTCATCACGGGGCTCGTAGTCTCTTTGCGACGCCCGCGCCATCCGGGGCACGCCTTTCTGCTCCTGATGTTCCTGCTCTGGATAGTGCCTTACTCCCTGATGGGCGCGAAGTGGCTGCGCTACACGCTCTCGCTTCTTCCCTTCGTCTACATGCTCTCGGCCGTAGGCATAGCGGCGCTGATGGATATCTTCGCCTCGCGATTGAAGAGCATGAAGCAGCAACGCGCGGCTCTGGCCGTGAGCGTGGCGCTGATGGCTCTCTTCGTAGCCTGGCCCGCCCTGACGGTCTTCGCTTCCAACCCGCACTACGCCGCTTACACGAATGCGCTCGGCGGAGGCCGCTCGGGTTACTACTTTCCGCACGACGAGTTTTATGATGACGGGCTGCGCGAGGCCATAGAGTTCGTATGCAGGGACGCGCCCACGGGAGCCGTGATCGCAGGTGAAACTCCCGCGGTCTTTCGTTACTACCTGGAAAAGTTTGGCCGCACGGACCTACGGTCGCGCGTCCTCTCAGACCCGAAGTTCGACCTGGCCACGGTCGAGAAACCCGTGTACATAATTATTCAGAAGGGGCGCACCTACTTCGAGAACAGGGACAAGATGAAGGAGGTGCGCGAGCGCTACACGAAGGTCTTCGACATCAAGGTTAAAGGCAAGAGCGCTGCCGAAGTTTACAGGATGGAATAAACAGACCGTTTTCATAAGGGGGCTTGGTCAAGAATGAGTAAGAGAGCATCTTTTCGTATCGCATTGCCGGCCGCGTTGTTGATGACAATCGCGCTCGTGGCCTACTCGATGGCGGGGGCGACCGCCACTGCGCAGCGCGTGCAGGTAGTGATTCTTTCTACGACCGACATGCACGGCAATATCTATCCGATTGATTACTACACGAACAAGCCGGACGGGCGCGGGCTGGCAAAGCTTGCGACCGCCATCAAGCAGGCTCGCAAAGATAATCCGAACCTGCTGCTGCTGGATTCCGGCGACACGATTCAGGGAACGCCGCTCGCTTACTATCACAACAAGAAGAACAACGCGCCGCCTGACCCTATGATGCTGGCCATGAGCGCCTTGAAGTACGACGCGATGGCCGTGGGCAATCACGAATACAACTTCGGCCTCAAGAACATAGAGAAGGCGCGGCGCGAGGCCAACTTCCCGTGGCTCTCGTCGAACACTTACAGGACTGGCACGGGGGAGAATTACTATGCCCCTTACATAGTCAAGGAAGTCAACGGCGTGCGCGTTGGCGTTCTTGGCCTCACCACGCCGGGCATCCCCAACTGGGAGAACGTGCAGAACTACGCAGGGCTGGAGTTTCGTGAGACCGTCAGCGAAGCCAGGAAGTGGGTTCCCATACTGCGGGAGAAAGAGCGCGTAGACCTCGTGGTCATCTCCATGCACATGGGGATCGAAGAAGACCTGCGCACGGGCGAGCCGAACCCGAGCAGCGTGCCTAACGAGAACGCGGCTGTCCGAATAGCGCGCGAAGTGCCGGGCATAGATGTGATACTGATGGGACACACGCACAGGGAAATCCCTTCGCTCTTTGTCAACGGAGTGCTGCTGGCGCAGGCCAATCACTGGGGCAGGCACCTGGCGCGAGTCGACGTTTACCTGGATAAGGTGGGCGACAGGTGGCGCGTCGCGGCCAAGTCCGGGCGCACTATCCCTATGGACGAGAAGGTTCAGCCCGACCCGGAGATACTGGCGCTGGCGAAGCCCTATGACGAAGAGACGCAGGCTTGGCTCGGTAGAGTTATAGGCGAATCGCCCGCGGAGCTGACGGCCGAGGGCGCGCGCTTTCAGGATTCGGCCATTCTTGATTTGATTCAGCGCGTGCAGCTGGAGGCGGGCAAAGCGGACGTTTCCATGACGGCGCTTTTCAACGCGCAGGCGCGGATACCGCGCGGCCCCGTCACGGTGCGCGACATAGCCGGGCTTTACGTATACGAGAACACGCTCGTCACGCTGGAAGTGACGGGCCAGCAGTTGAAGGACGCGCTTGAGCACTCGGCCAAATATTTTCTTCCCTTCGTGCCGGGCAAGAGCCCGTCGGAGCTTGTCAACGACAAGATTCCTTCCTACAACTTCGACATAGCCGAGGGCGTAACCTACGACCTGGACGTGACAAAGCCCGCGGGCTCGCGCATACAGAATCTTCGATTCAAGGGAAAGCCGCTCGCGCCCGCGCAGAAGCTCAAGCTCGTGACGAACAATTATCGCGTCAACGGCGGCGGCGGCTACGAGATGTACAAGGGCGCTCCTGTCGTCTACAAGTCGAGCGAAGAGATACGCGAGCTGATCGTTGACTGGGTCGAGCGCAACAAGGTGATCCCGGCGGAGCCGACGCGCAACTGGCGCTTGCTTCCGGCGAATTGAGTCGCAGAAGGCCGGGAGTCTCTAGCCGGGGTTGCGCACATGCGGCAACTTTTGCGGCTCAATTATCCGGGTTGTGAAAGGTCGCGCCCTGTTTCCACTTTCTGTACATGTTAAGCGCGAAGCCCAGCCACAGGCTGCTGCAAAGATACGCGCCGAGAGTGTCGCTAGGCCAGTGCTCGCCAAGGTAGACGCGCGAGAGTCCGACGAGCAGGACGGGCAGCGCCGTGACCGTCAGGGCCGCGCGCCGTATGAGAGAGCCTCGCGGCAGCAGCGCGTAGGCTGCGAAGAAGAGAAAGCCGAAGTAGCAGACGTAGAAGGTTACGTGGCCCGAAGGAAAGCTCTGCGTTGTCAGCGGGCGAAAGACATCTACGAGCTCGCTCGACGGCCTGGGCCGCGCAATCAGCCGCTTGAGCAGGCTGTTTAGAAGCTGGCCGCCGCCCGTGCTCAGAAGAAGCCCCGCCGCCTCGCTCCTGTGACCCATGACTAGAAAGAGAATTATCGTCACGGACGCAATCACCCACGGAATCCACTTGTCGCCGAAGATGGAGACGAAGCGCATGAAGGCGAAGACGGCGGGCGAATTCCAGCTCTGTATGCGGTTCGATACGATTAAGTCCCAGGCGAAGTAGGTGTTGAAGTAGGCGAGCAGCGCCAGCCCCGCAAACAACGTTACGCCCGTCACGTAGAAGACCTCCGCGCGCAGGAGCCGCCGGACGGCGCGACGCCTCAAAGGGTCTCGCTTTATGGCCTCAACCTGCGGGCTCTCGTCGTAATCTTTCTCAGCCATGTGTGATAGCGCTTTCTCCTCCTCCTACAATATAATAGTAGCAGACCAGACTCCCGAATGCAGACAAACAGATTGACCGAATGCTTATGTGCCGCGCTGCGTCTCTTTCGATCGGTGGGGCTCCAGGCTTTCATGATTGGACGGTTGAA
>DASVVZ010000386.1:0-7125 GCA_036389875.1 Pyrinomonadaceae bacterium | reverse complement strand
TCATCAACGCCGCACTGCCGACTTCTGTCTTAATCCGGCTGGGTGCTGGACGTTTGGCGGCCCTTCAGTTGCGGCTGTTGCTGGTCGTTCTGATAAGAGTCGGTCGACTGCTGGTCTTTGGTGATGTAGCTGTTGCGCGCGCGCACGGCCATGTTGGGACGGTTGACCCGCACGCTGATACTCCTGCGCTGGCCGGCCTGCGCCTGGCTGCCCGGGTAATAGCCGATGCTGTACTGCCGTCGCAGCTCTTCCGCTATGACGGAGAAGGCTTGCGAGAGGTTGCGGCCGTCTCCCGCCATCTCTACGCGCGTGCCTGTCCTCAGAGCCAGTTCCCGCAGGTACTCTTCGCCGCGGTCATACTCTTCGCGCGTGCATCCCCTGCAATTGACAGAGCCTCCGCCGCCTCCGCCTATGTTCACATTGCGTCCCGTCAGGATGGCCGCCAGCACGTCACCCAAGCTTACGTTACCGCCCCCGCCGCCGCGGCTGCCACCGCCGCCGCCCATACGCGCGACGGTATCGTTATAGGTGTCAAACTGAATCGGATAGATAAGCGCGTCCAGCTCTTCCGCGTCGCGAGTTGTGCTCTCGAAAGTCGCGCGCCGGCTGGTAGTGTCTACGCCGTCCGTGAAGAGCACCAGCGCCTTGCGCCCCTTTATGCGATTCAATCGCTCGTTGATGACGAAATCAACCGCGTCGTAAAGCTTTGTGCCTTCGCCCGGCTGAGCCCTGCGTATCGCGCTCTGTATAGTGTAGCGGTCTGTCGTCGGCTCGCAGAGCACGCGCACGCGGTCGCTGAAGGAGATGACCGTCACGGTGTCGCTCGGGCGCAGCTGGTTGACGAAGTTGATGGCCGCATCGTGTATCTCCTCCAGCTTGTTCAGCGTAGAGCCGGAAGTGTCGATCACGAGCGCCACCGTGAAGGGCTGTTCGACGGAAGCGAAGTAGGCCACCTGCTGCTCCTGCCCTTCTTCAAAGATGCGGAAGTCCTCTTTGCGAAGGTTCGGCACGTACTTGCCGTTGCGATCGAGCACGCTCACGGGAACCGTCACGAGCGTGGTGCTGACGCGCAGTATGTCGCCTTCGCCCAGCTCTATCGGCTCGTCTTTGTCGGGCGTCTGCGTTGACGCCGTATCGGACGGCCTGGTGCCCGCGTTGTTGGCGCCGCCCAGCACCGGCGCGCGACGAGTTGTAGTCGAAGGCGCGGGAGGCGGCTCCTCGTTAGGCAGCACGGGCGCGGTAGTGGTTCGCGGCGCCGTCTGACCTACGCGGCGCGGCCTGGTATTTTGAGCGAACGCTGCTTGCACGAGGGAGAGCGAGAGCGCTAGGAGCAGGAATAGGGCTCTGAACTTTCTCATAATCTTTAAGCTCCTAATCAGGTAAACCGGATGGACGCTCCCGCACACGCACGAGCGGCAGCGCATAAGATGACTGAGCAACTCGAAAAAGATGCTTTCGAATTGAAGCCAGCAAGTTACAAGAGGGAGAGACGTTGCACGTAAAAGATAAACCCATCCACAGTGCCAGAGCAAGCGCATTTACGGCCCCCGCGGCGCCCGCACAAAAAAAGATTTGCTGAAATTGGAAAAGCGGAGCTTTAACGGAAAATTTTGTAAAAATCGGCCGTCCCTCATCAACTCAGACGGAAAATCGCGCCGCAATGTTAACAGGGATAGACGAGATAAAATTGAAAAGTAGTGCTTCTTCTTTATCCCATCTATCCCTGTTCGAGTTTAATTACCTGAAGTCCGACTCGCCGTATCTGGCATAAAAATCTGTTTCCCACGAGCCGCACCTGGCCGTGTGATTGTCTTTGAGCCACCTGAACAGGTCCGGCTTTAGTGGCGCTCAGCGTGAGTTAGTGGTTTCTCTCTTTTGCTCATTTGCTGTTTTGCTCATAATATTCTTGCGATGATGATGGCTCTGTTGCTGGCGCTCATAGCAATCGCGGGCGGGACGGTTGCTACTTATCTTTATGAGAGGGATGCGTCTCTCGTCGCACGCTTGTGCATGGGAGCGTGCACGGGGTTCGCCGCGCTGGGGCTGGCGGGGTTTGTCTTTGCGTCGCTTATGGGGCTGACGTGGGTGACGCTCGGGCTTGCGGCGTCCGTTGTGGCTGTGCCGCTCCTGCTGTTGAGGGATGCTGATAAGAGAGGGCGTGTTGTAGCCGATTGGGAGGCGGCGAAGAGGGCGGTTGTGCGTCCCGCTAAAGGGGCTGGCAAGAGCTTTCTGTTCTACGCTGTGGTTACGCTGGCGCTGTGGCTTCTCTTTGACCGCGTGATGGTAGAGACGGATGCGGGCGGCCTTGCCACGGGCGTGACGAATAACTACGGCGACCTTCCTTTTCATTTAGGCGTTATTACGAGCTTCGTCTACGGAAGCAACTTCCCGCCGCAAGACCCCGAGTTCGCTGGCGTCAAGTTCACTTATCCATTCATAGCCGATTTCGTGGCGGCCTGCTTTGTGCGCGCTGGTGCGAGTTTACGCGGGGCGCTCTTTCTGGAGAACTTCGTCCTGGCGGCGTCTCTGGTGGGGCTGCTTCATCGCTGGGGTAGAGAATTGACGGCGAGCCGCGCCGCGGCAAGACTCACGCCCCTGCTGGTGCTGCTCGGCGGCGGGTTGGGCTGGTGGATGTTCTTTGCCGAAGCCGTAGAGAGCGGGCAGGGGTTTACGGCGTTTTTATGGAACCTGCCGCAGCAGTACACAATCAGGCAGGAGGGCGGCTGGCGCTGGGCCAACGCGCTCACCGCGCTGTTGATTCCGCAGCGCAGCATACTGCTCGGCCTGTCGCTCTCGCTGGTCGTCTTTACCGAATGGTGGGCCGCAATTCAGGACGAGAAGAAGGAGGTCAAAAGCAGAAAGACTAAGGGCAAAGGCAAGATGGCGAAAGAGAGCGACAGGCATGAGAGCGAGCCGCCTTCTTCATCTTCTACTTTTGCCTTCCTTCTTTCGCCTGCTTCGCGCCGGATGATTGCCGCGGGCTTCGTGGCCGGCTCACTGGTGCTGGTTCATGCTCACAGCTTCGGAGTCTGCATGCTTGCGGGGACTTGCCTTGCAATTATCTTTCGCAAGCGCTGGCGAGAGTGGGCGCTCTTTTTCGCGGCTGCGTTCGTTGTGGCAGCGCCTCAGATGCTGTGGTCTGTGTGGGGCAGCTCTACGAGCTTTCGCAGCTTCATCGGATGGCAGTTCGGCTGGGACAAGGGCGAAGAGAATTTTATCTGGTTCTGGTTCAAGAATACCGGCCTCTTTATCCCGCTCATCGTCGCCGCCCTCTGGTATAGGCGCGGCGAATCCTCATTGGTGTCGCGTCGCGCTCTACTCTTTTACCTGCCGTTTACGCTCTTTTTCATCATAGGTAATCTGGTGCGGCTTGCGCCCTGGGTCTGGGACAACAACAAGGTGATCTTCTACTGGTACGTGGCGAGCGCGCCCTTTGTAGCCCTGCTGCTGGTTGAGCTCTGGCGCAGGGGCCCTGCTCTTCGCCTGGCCGCGTGCCTGCTCTTCATGTCGCTCACGCTCGCGGGCGCTCTGGACGTGTGGCGAGTCATTTCAAGGGCTACGGAGCACGGAGAGTTCGACCGCGACGGGATAAGGTTCGCGGAGATTATAAGAGAGCAGACGCCGCCGCGCGCTCTGATTGTGAACGCGCCGACCTTTAATCATCCGGTGCTGCTGACGGGCAGGCGCTCGCTGCTGGGCTACCCGGGCCACATCTGGACGCACGGCCTTGATTTCGTGCCGCGCCAGGCAGACATCAGGCTCATTTACAGTGGCGCTCCCGGCGCCGCAGAGTTGCTTGCGCGCCACGGCGTTGAATATGCTGTCGTCGGGCCGCTTGAGCGCAACATGATGCCGGTCAATCAACAATTCTTTGAACGCTACACGAAGGTTGGAGAAGTAGGTGGGTACAGCCTCTACAAAATCACGCGCCCGTAAACAGAAGCAGGCGCGAAAAGAGAGAGAAGAAGGCGCGCGTGCCGTGGACAGGCAGAGACAGCCGGAGTCCTTTACAACCGGGGTCACGCGTGTCACGGAGTTTCCGTCGTGGCTCTGGCCCACGGCGAGCGCCCTTGTTCTGGCGGTTGCCGCTATTCTAAGACTCTACGGCTACGCGCTCAAGCCCTTTCACCACGACGAAGGCGTCAACGGCTTCTTTCTCATCAATCTCTTCCGCAACCACATTTACCAGTACGACCCGTCCAATTATCACGGCCCGACCCTCTATTACTTCGCGCTTCTCTCGACAAAGCTCTTCGGCCTGAACGATTTCGCAGTTCGCCTTGTGCCCGCCGTCTTCGGCGTGGCCACAGTCTGGATGCTGCTGCTGCTCAGGCGCTACATAGGCACCATTGGCGCGCTCACAGCCGCGGCGCTCATGGCCGTCTCCCCGTGCGCCGTCTTCTACTCGCGCTACTTCATACACGAATCGCTCTTCGTCTTCTTCTCCGTGGGCATAGTAGTCGCGGCGCTTCGCTACTACGAGACTGTGAATTCGGCTTACCTGCTGCTCGTGGCCATCTCAGCCGCGCTGCTTTTTGCCACGAAAGAGACGGCGCTGATTACCGCAGCCGTCTTTATCATTGCGCTCGTCTCGGCGGAAGTTTACCAGCGCATGAGAGGCACGCGCGGCGGCGTCAAAGGAAAGGGAAGTAGGAAGAGACAGAAGGGCATCACACTACAACCCGAGCCGAAGAGGGGAATCGAGGCGACTCTAGCTCGCTTCGGCGAGCCGGGCTATCTCTTCTGGCTTGCGCTCTCCGCCATAGCGCTTTTCGCGCTTGTTCACGTTCTCTTTTATTCCTCTTTCTTCACCTACGCTAAGGGGCTGAGCGATTCGCTGGCGACCTTCAAAATCTGGGTTCGTACGGGCACGAGCGAGTTTCATGCAAAACCCTGGAGCACCTATCTGGAATGGCTCTGGCAGGAAGAGGCGCTGCTGATGCTTGCAGGCATCGCGGGCGTGTTAATCGCCGCGCGCCGCGCGACAAATCGCTTCGCAGTCTTTGCGGCGCTCTGGGCCGTAGGGATAATCGCGGCCTACTCGCTCGTGCCCTACAAAACGCCCTGGCTCGCGCTTAACTTCATACCGCCCCTGGCGATCATGGCTGGGTATGCCGTCAACACGCTCTATTACGCCCGGGCAGGCAATTCATGGCCCCCTCTTGCGCTGGCCCTGGCCGTAGCCTTGCTGGGCTCCGGCGCGTATCAGACTTTCACGCTCAACTTCTATCACTATGACGACGAAAGCTATCCTTACGTCTACGCTCACACGCAGCGAGGCTACCTGACGCTCATAAGCGAGATTAATAGCGCGGCACAGCGCGCGGGAACTAATGGGCAGACCACCATCTTAATCGCTTCGCCCGATTATTGGCCCATGCCATGGTACTTGCGTGACTTCAAGTCCGTAGCCTATCCGGGGCGAGTGGGCGCTCATACGGAGCAGGTCGTGGTCTGCAACAACAGCCAGGAAGCGGAATGCCAGGCCGCTCTGGGCCAGCGCTACAGGCGCGTAGGCGCATACCCCCTGCGCTCCGGCATCTTGCTCTCGCTCTACGTCAGAAACGACATACCGTAAGATGAGGGGTAGGGGATGACAAAAACAAGAGAACTTTTCTTACCATCCCTGACCCTCAACCCCTATCCCCTACAGTAATTAAGCGCTGGTCGCCTCATGTTCTGGTTGACATGGCGGTGAAGACCAACATATAGTGTCTCTCTCCTTAACTGGGCTCTAGGGGCTGCGCTTTTGTCGCCTGCCCGAAACTTCGAGCCGCCTTCGGTTAATTACTGGCAAACTGAATGTTTAGACTACAACGATTAGAGATAACCGGATTTAAATCCTTTGCGGATCACACTGACCTCATCTTCACCGGCGAAGGCATCACGGCCATAGTCGGGCCGAACGGCTGCGGCAAGTCCAACGTTTCGGACGCCATAGCCTGGGTCTTGGGCGAGCAGCGAGTCAAGAACCTGCGCGGCGGCGAGATGAAGGACGTTATCTTCACTGGCTCGCGCAACCGCCCGCCCAGCGGGATGGCCGAAGTCGTCCTGCACATGGTGCGCGACGAGACCATTGAAGAAGAGCCTGACATAGAAGACATTGACGCCACGCTGGAAGAGATAGACGACCATTCGGTCATCTTCGAAGAGGTCGCGGCTGTCGGAACTGCCGACGCAGATACGACGCAAGGCGAAAGCGCCGCCCCGCCGGCCGAAGGCGAAGCCACGGCTGCCGAAGCGACTCAGGACGAAGCGCCGCCGCAGGAAGCGGCCGCAACAGAACCGGCCGCCGCGGAAGGCCAGCAGCCTGCCGAGCTAAAATTAACAAAGCCACAGGGGCGCAGGCACTGGCGGCCCAACCGCCTGGCGCTTGAGTTCGCGCCCGGCGAGACGGTAACGGTTACGCGCCGCCTCTATCGCTCAGGCGAGAGCGAGTATCTATTGCAGGGGCGCACCTGCCGCCTGCGCGACATTCAGGATCTGTTTTCGGGAACGGGGCTGTCGGGCGCGCACTACGCCATCATAGAGCAGGGAAGAATCGGACAGATTCTCTCGGCCAAGCCCATGGACAGGCGCACGCTCATAGAAGAGGCCGCCGGAATCACAAAGTTCCGCGTGCGCCAGCGCGCCGCTGAAGCTCGACTGGATTCCGCCCGCTCGAATCTCAACCGCGTCTCAGACATCATCAGCGAGATTGACCGGCAGGTAAACAGCCTGCGCAGGCAGGCGGCCAAGGCCCGCCGCTATCGCATACTGCGCGAAGAGCTGCGAGAGCTGCTGCGCCGCGTCTACGTGGCGGAAGAGAGGTCTTTGACAACTCTCCTGGACGAGACGCGTGCACGCGTAGAAGATGCCGCGCGCGAAGAGCAGTCCTTGATTACGGAGCTGGCTGCGCGTGAGGAGGAAGCTCGTTCGGCCACTCAGGATGCGCGTGCCATAGAAGAAGAGCTTGCTGAAAAGCGCGCGGCCGCGGCCGACGCCGCCCTTCAGCGCGATAGGCGTCAGCGCGAGCGAATCTACCAGGAAGAGCAGGTGGCATCGCTTTCACGCAGGCGCGAAGAGATTGAGAATGAGATAGAAGCTGTACGCGCACGGATACTGGCCGTAGAGGCTGAGATTGAG
>DASVVZ010000385.1:0-6102 GCA_036389875.1 Pyrinomonadaceae bacterium | reverse complement strand
CTGCCGGGCGCGTTCCCTGTGTTCGGGCGCTATGGTTTGCGAGATATTAAGCCCGCCGAGAATCTCCTCCCTAGCGTAGCCGGTGGCCAATTCGCCGGCACGGTTGATGGTCAGGTAATTGCCCTCGAGGTCATGCGAGTAGATGATGTCGTTCGCGTTCTCAAGCAGGCTCTTGTATCTCTCCTCGCTCTCTCGCAAGGCATATTCCGCCTGCTTGCGCCCAGTGATGTCCATAGTCACGCCGCGCATCCCTACGGGGCGGCCTTCCTGGTCTCTGATGGGCGCAGAGTGGGCTTCGACCCAGATGGCGCTCCCGTCTTTTCGGAGCCAGCGAAACTGGCTCGTGCCGCCTTTTTCGCTCAGGAACTTTGCGCGGGCCTCGCGTGCCGCGCGCTCGCGGTCTTCCGGGTGAACTATGTTGAGCCAGAAGTTGGGCGTAGAGAGCCACTCGTCCACTGTGTAGCCGAGCATCTTCTCCACGTAGTCGCTGACGAAATTTATGTGCTGTTCCGCCTCGTCCGGCTCTCCCCATGCCTCCCAGACGACGCCTGGGACGCTCCTGACAATATCGCTCAGGCGTTGTCTTTGCTCTTCCAGACTTTGCGTAAGCTCTGCTCGCTCGCGCTCTGCGATTCTGCGCTCCGTGATGTCGCGAGAGATGGCGGAAGCGCCCAGGATTCTGCCGCCCGCATCCTTTATAGGCGAGATCGTCAGCGACACGTCTATGTGTGAGCCGTCCTTTCGCACGCGTACCGTCTCGAAGGATTCGACTCTCTCGCCGCGACTGATGCGCGCGAGAATCTCTTTCAGCTCTGTGCTTCTTTCGGGCGGGATGATGAGAGAGATGTTTTGGCCCACTGCCTCCTGAGCGCCGTAGCCGTAGAGTTTTTCGGCTGCCGCGTTCCAGCTCAGAATCGTGCCGTCCCGACTCTTGCCTACGATGGCGTCACTTGAGGACTCGACGATGGCCGACAGGAAAGCGCTTGATTCAATAGTATCAGTGACCATTTTGTTCTTCCGTTCTCTAAAGGACGGGGCGCACGCGCCGCGCGTCCCCTTACTTGCTATTGTTTTAGAACCTCAGCTATTGCGCGCACCAAAGCCTGCGGCTCTACGGGCTTGCTCAGGTAGGCAGAGAAGCCTGCCTCCAGAGACTTCTCCCTGTTCTTCGTTGATGCAAAGCCTGTGACTGCTATGACGGGAATGCCCTTCAGGGCCGCGTCCGATTGTATTCTCTTCAGGAGTCCGAAGCCGTCCTCGTCCGGCATGCCTATATCGGAGACTATCACGTCTGGCCGCGAGTTGCGCGCGGCTTCGAGAGCAGCGCTGGCAGAGCCTGCGGTCACAACTTCGTAACCCCCCGCTTCTATCATCAGCTTCATGACCGTCAGTGCGTCCGGCGAATCGTCCACTACCAGCACGCGGCGTTGCTCGGTAGATGCCGCCTGCTCGTCGAGCACAGGCTCATCCCCGCAGCCTCGTTCCGTCTTTACGGCAGAAGGCTGCGCCTGAGCCGGCGGAAAGTAGATTATGAAGGTAGAGCCGCGCCCCTCTCCTTCGGATTCGGCCCTCACGCTCCCGCCGTGAAGCTCGGCGAGGCCGCGCACCACGGAGAGCCCTATGCCGAGGCCGCCGAAGCGCCTGGTGGTCGAGGTGTCCGCCTGTATGAAGCGGTCGAAGATGCGCGGCAACGCTTCGGGCGATATGCCGACTCCCGTGTCGCTGACGAAAAACTCTATGCCGGACGCGCCCGCCCTTCTCACGCCGAGCGTGATGCGCCCGCCGTCGGGAGTAAATTTGACGGCGTTTGAGATGAGGTTCGAGAGCATCTGCTGAAGGCGTCTCGAGTCGGCCTGTATCACGGGCAGGTTCGGCTCAATGCTGGATTCGACCAGCAGATCTCGCTCTTCTACGAGCGGCCTGGTAAAGGCGAAGGAAGCCGCCAGCGCGTCGGCCGGACGAACCGGCTCCGCCTCAAGCACTATCTTGTTGTTCAGTATGCGCGAGAGGTCCAGCATCTCGTCTACTATGGCAAGCTCCTGACGCGCGTTGCGCTCGATAGTCGCGAGCGCCATGTCCAGGCTCTCGCGGCTCTGCTGCAACTGGCCGCCGCGCAGCATGGAGACCCAGCCCAGAATCGGAGTCAAGGGCGTGCGCAATTCGTGAGAGAGGATGGCCAGAAAATCGTCCTTGGCGCGGTTGGCCGCCTCCGCCTCCTCTCGCGCCCTGTGCTCATTCTCCAGAAGCAGCTCTCGCTCCTGCTCCGCATGCTTGCGCTCCGTGATGTCGTAGAAGGTAACGACGCCCGCTATGATTAGATTGTCCTGGCTATAGATGGGCGCGGAGCTGACAAGTATGGTGCGCCGCGTGCCGTCGCCTCTCTCTATTTCAATCTCTTCGTTCGTGACGGTCTCGCCCTGTACGAGCGAGCGTGCCAGGGGCCACTCTTCCGCGCGCAGCTGGCGGCCGTCAGAGTGGAAGCCTCGCCACGAGCCGTACTCGCTCACGTCACTGGATGCCAGAACCGGATGTCCCCAGATCTCCTCCACCTGCTTGTTGCCAAGGATAATCCTGCCCGTGCTTGCTTCCGAGATGATGACGGCCGCGGGCATCTGCCGCAGTACTTCTTCGAGCAGCGCCTGGTCTGCGCGGTGCCGCTCGGTCGAATGCTCATGCAGCCGCAGGAAGACCCTGAGCCGTGTGATCAGCTCTGCCTTCGTAAGCGGCATCCTGAGCACATCGTCAAAGCCCGCGCGCAGCCAGACGAAAGCGTCCGCCTTCTGCGGCAGGGCTACCAGCAGGGGCAGCAGCGTCTTGCTCGTCTGCTCTTTCAGTGAAAGAAGGAGCGTGCCGACGGAGCGCGCCGCCGCCTCGTCCGCGATAATCAGGCTCAGGCCCCTCCACTCGTCCATCGTCTTTTTAGAGAACGGCCCTACGTGCACACTGTAGCCGCTCGATTGCAGGAATCCTGCCATCAGCTTCTCGTCAAGCCTGTTCGAGAAGAGCAGGCCTATCGTGTGCAAGCGTTCATACATAGAGAGACTTTCCCAAGGGTGATTTCATACGGGCTAATAGGTGGGCGTGCCCGTCAGGATGCCGCGCATCTTCTCAAGCTTCTCGCCGACCTCTATTCCGCCGGTGGTAATGTGTAGCTGCCTGAGCTCCGGCTGAAACGTGCCAAGCCTCTTCTTCAGACATGCAATAATCTTTATGACCTGGCTGTCGTACTCAGCGTATCGCAGCAGGATGATGTTGTCGGCAACGTAGCTGACGGCGAACTCCGTCGCCCTCAGGTCACCAGTGATGTTCTCCACCTCGTTGATTAAAAGCGTCGTGACGCCCTTGCCGTTCAGATAAGTGACCATGTTGGAGATGTTGGCCACCATCGTGCCGAACTCTTCCATGGCCAGCTCGTAGCCGCGCAGGGAATCTATCATCACAATCCTGCAACCGTCTTCTTCGACCGCGCGCCGAATCAGTCCCAGAAACTCGTCCGGGTACATCTCCATGGGGTTGACGCGCACTATGTTGAGCGCGCCCGACTCCAGCATGCGGCGCGCGGGCATGCCGACTCCTTCGCAGCGCGTGACGATGGATTGAATGGATTCCTCGAAGGCGTAGAGCACGGCCGGAAAGCCTGCGGTGACCGACTGGCTCAGCAGCTTCATGCCGAGCGTGCTTTTACCCGCGCCCGCAGGCCCCGTGATGATGGTAGTCGTGCCGGATTCAAGGCCGCCGCCCAGAAGCTCGTCCAGGTGCCGGATGCCCGTGGCCAGAAGCGTCTGTCCCGGCTTGAACTCGCTCGGCATCTCTATCCTGTGCGGGAAGATTCTCACGCCCTCTCCTCTGATGCGCATCTGGTGCAGGCCGGACATGAAGTCCGAGCCGCGCAGCTTCTCCACCTCTATGCTGCGAAGCCCTATGATGCGGCCCGGCGAAATCTCCCTGTGAAGCCGCACAATGCCGTCAACGGCCAGAGCGACCGAGGTCTCCTTCTCAAGCTCCGTCGGCTCGAAGACCAGAAAGGAGGTGCAGCCGCAGCTGTCCAGGAATGCCACGAGCGCCAGCATCTGTTTGCGGAACTGGTATTCGTCAGTCGAGAGATAGCGTAGCTGCGTAATGGAATCTATCACCAGCCGCACGGGCTTGTGCTCTTCGACGGCGTTGTAGATGCCCTGCCAGACGGGCGTGCGCTCGACTTCGCTCGGATGAAAGACGTGATACTCGGCCTCGGGCGTTTTGGCTTCGGCCAGGGTCGGCGTCAGGTCAACGAGCCGGATGCCTTCAAGTTGCCAGCCGAAGCTTCTGACGTTTCGCTCGATTTTGCCGCCCGGCTCGGCCAAAGTTATGTAGAGCGCGGACTCGCCTCTTCTCTTGCCTTCGAGCAGCCACTGGAAGGAGAGAATGGTCTTTCCGGTTCCGGCGCCGCCGACAATCAGATAGCTGTTCTGTGTGATGAGCCCGCCGTGTACTATTTCGTCTAAGCCGGGAATGCCTGTCGGCATGCGTTCGTCCATCTATCAAATCTGCTCCTGTATAAAATTTGTGGCGGAGTGATGCAGAAGAATCTGTAAGAATTAATTTTGAGAATCAGATTCTTTTAACTTTAATTCAGAGGCGAGTCAACTTTGCCAGCCTCGATTCGATAGAAGCCGCCGAAAAAAAGAAGTAATATGAGTTTGTCGAGCCCGTTGCCAAGAGGAAAGAGATTTGACGGAACTATCAGCGCGCGTATGAAAATAGCCACATGCTACGACCATGCGGCCGTCAAGTGAAGCCGGATTGTCCCGGCGGGCTCATCTCAGAGCGCCTTCAGGAAGGCGACCAGGTCCGCGCGCTCTTCGTCCGTGAAAACGAAGCCGAAGCGCTGCTCATAGTGGCGCACCACGTCCTCAAGCGTCGCGGCTATACCGTTGTGAAAGTAGGGCGCGCGCGCAGCCAGCCCGCGCAAGCTCGGCGTCTTGAAGTTACCCAAATCATCCCACCGCCCTGTGATGTTGCCCTGGCCCGCATCGGTCAGGCGAATTGTCTCGCCCGTTCGCCGGTTGCGGAAGGTGTAAAGCGGCAGGTCGGGCGTGCGCGCCGCTTCGGACGCGGTGCGTATGTCGAACAGGGTGTTGTCAAAGTTGGTTCCGTTGTTGGCAGAATTGTGGCAGACGATGCAGCTCTTATGGCTGACGTTGACGCTGTTGAATACATCCTGGCCGCGCGCTATCTGTGCTCGCTTAGGGTCAGGGCTTCCGGCCCATGCGTCGAAGATGTTGAAGCCGCCTTCAGTCTTCTCCATGTTAGACAAAGCCTCAGGCCCACCCCGCGCGCCGTCTGCATCCAGACGCCCGACTCCCGTCATGGTAAGCTGCGCGGTCACGAGCGACGTTTGAAAATCAACCATCTCGTTAATGACTTCGGGAGAAGCAGGCGGGCCTTGCAGCGCGCCCGTTACTAGACGCGCGGCCAGCTTGGAAAGCCCCGCGTGCTGATCTGTGTCCACTGTTGAGCCGCCGTCCCAGTTAACCGTGGCGCTGCCCAGCGCGAAGTTAATCGTGGGCATGGAGCGACGCCAGTGAACCAGTTGATTGAGATTGGCGAAACCGTGAGGGTCTTCTACCTCAATCAGCTCCCACTCGGAGTCCGGGCGCGGCTGGTCGCCCCTGCGAAACAGGCCGCGAGTTAAGAGCATGCTGTAGGCCGCGCGACGCGCCTGCGAGGTAGATGTGTCCATGTTTGGGTTGTTGGCGTCGCGCGGATTAAAGACCGGATGCTTGCCGTTTGTTTCATCGAACAGGCGTTGCAGAGTCGCAGGCGTGATGCTCCAGGCTTCTTCAGGGATGTGGCAGGCGGCGCAGCTCTGGCCGTTGCTGCCCTGCGCCTGAAAGAATTCGCCCGTGAGGTTGACGGAGCCTTTGGTGCTGATGGTCGCGGCCTCTCCCTCCGGGTTCGGCAAAGGATGATTGTTGGCGATGTTACCACGCAGCCTGGAACTGGTCGGCTCCATACGCCTTGAACGCAGGTAGTACGCAATCCCCGATACAAGACCGAGTAATAAAATCACTGCCACCGCCGCTAAAATACGAAAACGGAGCCTGCGAGAGCCGGACCTCT
>DASVVZ010000384.1:0-7382 GCA_036389875.1 Pyrinomonadaceae bacterium | reverse complement strand
GAATCTGCTGACCGCTCTCAATCTGCGCGGGGCGGTTGTTAAGAGCCGTGACGCGCGGCGTCGCGACTATCTTCGCCTGGCCCTTGCTTTCGGCTGCGGTGATGGCTGCGGAAATCTGCGCCGTGCCGAAGATGCCGGTCGTCAATCCTATGACGGTGTTGGCGAGGTTCGCGCCGAGGGTTGCGCCCTGCGTAGAAGGCTGTACTGCTCCTGGGGTGACGCCCGACGGAGTGCCGCCCGGCAAGGTGCTGAAAGAGGCTCCGCCGCCGCGACTAGCGTTAAGCGCAAGGGCTGAAAGCTGCACGCCCAGGTCGCGGCTGAAGTTGCGGTTGGCAATGACTATGCGCGTCTCGATCTCAACCTGCGGCTCCGGCTGGTCGAGCAGGGTGACCAGCTGGCGTATGGCGTCTATGTTCTCTTTAACGTCCGTGATGATGAGCGTATTGCTGCGCCCGTCAACTTCCACAGAGCCGCGCCTTGAGAGACGGCGCGCGATGATTGGAAGGATTCCCTGGTCGCCGCTTCCGCCAGTGGCATCGCCGCCTGAGCCGCCCGAAAAGCTTTCGTTGGTTGAGCCTCCGGCGAAGCCTCCGGTAGAACCTGCGGCCTGGGCCAGCGTGCCCGAAGCGCGTGCATAGTTCAGTCGTATAAATTCCGTCACGAGCGGCGCGTTGTTAAGCTGCGCGTCACGGATTCTCTCCTGCACCGCTGTCTCTGAAGCAAGCACCTCAGAGGTGGCTACGCGCAGGATGTTTCCTTCCACGTCTATGCCCAGACGGTTGGCGCGCAGGATGGCACCAAGCGCGAAGTTCCAGGGCACGTCCGTCACGTTGACGGTCACGGGCACGGCGCCGACAGAACTGTCTATGACGAAGTTCACGCCGTACTGCTCCGTGATGTAGTTAAGTATGTCGCGTATGTCTGCGTTGACGACATTCAGGTTAATCGGCTCGCCGACGAAGCCCGGCTGGCCGTATTGCTGGCCCTGCGAGTTCTGCTGCGCGGCGGAATTTCCCGGCGTAACGCTGAGCTGCGTCTGCGGCGTAGGCATGGGACGCATGACCACGGGAGTCGGAGAGGGCGCTGCCTGCTGGGGCTGCTCCTCCGGCGCTGTCATAAGCCCGCCATTGTTGGCGACGCTCAGGGTACTGGACTGCGCGGGCGCTGCCTGCGGCCCCATTACCTGGGCCGAAGATTCGCCGGGCTTGCCTGTGGGCATCAGCTCAAGCATCAGGTTGTTGCTTGAAAGCTTGGAGCGGTCGCTCGCCGGCTCTCGCAGCAGGACGCGCACGACAGGCACGGGCGTTTCGCCCAGCCTCAGCACGCGCTCTACGCGCACGCCCGCTACCAGAGGCGAGTTCACGTTGTAAATCTGCTCAAGGCGAGACGTGTCTACGCCCGGCAGCCTTACCAGAACCGTGCGCGCATCGGGCTTTGAGATGGAATAGGGCATTGGCGCGGTGCCCTCTATGGTGATAAGGGTGTTTGCGCCGTTGATGGACGCGCTCAGGCTTTTCGCCATCGGAACAACGTTCGGGCGAACGGCCAGAGCCGACATGGAAATAGACAGGATCAGCATGAGGACGAGCGCGCCCCTTCTGATACCCGCCTTGATTCTAAAGAAATCGGACATGTGTTCCCTCCTTTAAGGGAATTGCCGCTCCGGGAATTGCCCCGCCACGCGCTGCGCTCGTCCGACCCTTTTTAAGAGGGCTGGCTAAAGCGCGCGCCGCACAACGCGGGATAAATCTTCGGCGGCAGCTTTATTGTCAATGAAAGCGCGCATCTCTGTGACTCAACTTCTCCGGACGATGCTCTTCGACCGTTTTGATTGAATGAGTGCGCTTTGGTGAAAGGTCTGGCCGGTGTGGCGCGAGTGGCTCAGGCTTCCGCTCGACGCTTTTGCCAGACCCCGGAAATCTATTGTTGGTCCGAAGGAGCCACGGTAGTAGTGGCAGCAGGAGCAGTAGTAGCGCTTCTTTCTTCCCCGGAACGTGTGGCGGCCATTGAATCCGTGACCGCGTTGGCCTGTCTCAAAGGCTTGACCTCGACGCTCGTCTGGCTCTTGCCGTCCGTGTAGAGAACCTCGTGGCGAAAGACCAGTCGATTCTCTTCTATGGCCACCAGCTGGCCGTCGTAGAACTGCTCTCCGGGATAGATAGTGTAAGAGAGCTTGATGGGCGTTGCCTCCACCATGGCGGCGTAGCCGCGCGGCGTGCGAAAGATGCCTATGACCTGCATCTCGCTCAAAAGCAGCGCTGTCGTAGGCTTCGGTGCGGCCTTCTGGGCGCGCATCGCTTCAAGCTTCTGCGACTTGTACTTATCTATGCGCGCCTGTATGGGAGGCGGCGTCACGGGCATGGCCTGCACCTTCGGAGTCTTCGTTTTAATCACAGGCTTGTAGGGAACGAAGGGGTCTCGCCCGCCGCGCCTTGAATCCTGCGCGGAGACGCAGAAGATAGAGCCGCCTATGACGACCGCAAACAAGAGTAAGGCTCCGCGAGTGACGTGTCGTAGATTCATGCTGTAGTGCTTCATAGTATCTTCTCGGTTTATAGGGCCGCATCTCCTGCGGCTCTTGAATTTGGTGCCGGGCTATTTAGCCGGAGCAGGCTGCGCGTTGTTGGCCGGCGGCTGCGCCGCCGGGGCGCTCTGCTGAAGCTTTTCGGCAGAGACGTAATAAGCCGTCATAAGGAACTGCGCGTCAATGGTCTTGGAAGCATTCATCTCATCTTCCCTTATGCGATTGACCTTGAAGTCCGTGATGGAGACTATGCGCTGGTAGCGCGCCATCTGGTCGAAGAAGGAGCGCAGGTTACTGAAGCTGCTGTTGACGACCACCTGTATCGGCTTGCCGCTATAAAAATCCTGCTGTATGTCGTCCTTCGGCGAGAAGCGAACCAGCGAGAGGCGGCTTGAGCGTGCTCTGTCCTGCACGCCTTGCAACACGCTCGTCAGCTCACGCTGTTCGGGCAAGAGCGCCTTCAGCTCGTCATACTCCTGCTGCTTATTCTGGTACGCGACCTTGAATTCGTTCAGGCGCTGCGAAGCGATGCGTGCGCCCTCGTTCTGGCGCATCAGCGTTTCGACCTGCGTGTTAATCTCCTTGGCTTCGGCGCGCGTCCCACTGGTGATGAAGTACCAGAAGCCCGCGTAAACGACCGCCGCGACCACACCCATGATGGTCAGTCGCAAGTACCAGGGTTGTTCCTTAAGATTGCCTAAGTTCATCTTGTTACCCTTCCCGCTCGGACTGCTCTAGAAGCGCAGGCGGCGGGCTGTCAGTGACCGGCCGGGCACTCTTCTCTGGAAGATGCTCGGCCGTGCCGGTCAGGTTATTTCTGAGCGACCTGGTTAGAGGGAGCGCTCGCAGGAGGTGTGGAGGGAGCGGCGGGCTGCCCGCTGGCGGACTGCGCGTAGTTGCACTTGATAGTGAAGCTTACCACCTCAGGCTTCGGGGCGTTCTCGTCCGCCTGTGCGCCGTTAGCATCCTTGGAGGAAATCTGAATCGGCTTGCGCTCGGTGGAGATGTTCAGGTTGGAGAACTGCCCCTGAGAAAACTCAAGGCTCTGGCCGAAGCGTGTCACGGATGCTTCGTTGGGCGAATCGCCCTTGATGACAAGCTCGTTACCCACCTGCTCGACGCTCTCAAGATAAAGACCCTGAATGCTGTCGACGCGCTCCTTTATCTCGCGCAGTACGTTGCCGGGCCCCTGCTGAGAAGCTCGAAGCTTCTGGATGGCATCTATGCGAACCTGTATGTCTTTCGTCTTCTTCTCAAGCTCGACCTGCTCTTTGTTGATGGCGGCCATCTGCGCGGCTATTCGCTGCTGTTCTTCCAGGTCTTTCTGAGCCTTAGCTTTGGATGCGCCCGCGCTCACGTAGTCGTAACCCATCCCGGCAAACGCGAGCACCAGGACGACAACTCCCATCATGAGCGTCTGCATGGCGGGATTAGTGACCTTCTGCTCTACCACGGCCACGCCGCGAGCGCGGTCAGTCACCGAATCCAATAGATTGACTTTAATCATCGCGCGTCAACTCCTCTCAAAGCTAGCCCGACGGCGACGGCCATTTCGGGTACGACCTCGCGCATGTAATCGGGGTCGAAACGTCTGGCGTCAACTCTTATCTGCCTGAAGGGATCGAAGACCTCCACAGGAATCTCAAAGCGCTGCGTCAGGTATTCTATGAGACCCACCAGCTTCGAGCCGCCGCCCGAAACCAGAATCTGCTGCACGGCGGCTTCGCCCTCTTCGGCGGTCGCGCGATAGAAGTCCATCGTCTTGGAAATCTCAAGAGCAAGTATGTCCGAGACGGTCTCAAGGATGGGCAGTATGTCGCGCTCCTCAGTCCCTTCGGGAAGAGGCATGCCGCGCTTGGCGCTCTCAGCCTGCTCAAAGGGCAAGCCCAGCTCCTTCTGCAAGAGCCCCGTGTACTGGTTGCCGCCGACAGACACGTCGCGCGTGAAGACCGACTTTGTGCCGTTCAGGATGTTGATGTTCATCGTGGCCGCCCCTATGTTGAGGAGGGCTACGACCTGTCCCGGATGCGGCTGGTAGTTCACTTCGTAGCAGTTCTGCAAGGCAAAGGCGTCTACGTCTATGACGACCGGCTGTTTACCCGCCAGCTGTATGGCCTGCTTGATGTTGGCTATCTTGTCGCGCTTGCATGCGGCCATCAGAACCTGCAATGCGTCGTGTGTGCGGCCGGTAATCTGGTAGTCAAGGCTTACATCCGCGATGTCGAAAGGGATGTGCTCTTCCGCGTGCCAGTCTATGGACTCCTCAAGCTCCTCTTCGCTCATCTGCGGCACCATGATGTTCTTGACAATCACGGAATGGCCGGAGACGCCCGCGACGACTCGGTCAGACTTTATCTGGTGGTCACGGAAGATGCTGGAGACGACATCCGAGACGCTGTTGAGTTCCATAATCTGGCCGTCGACAATCGTATCGGAGGGGAGGGTCTCGCAGCCCAGGCTGACCAACTCAAACTGGCCGCGCTTGTTCTGCAACTCTACGGCCTTGACCGAGCTTGAGCCGATGTCTAATCCGACCAGATTCTTTTTAGCTCGTTTCAGCATGATCTATTGATTCCTCACGACCTTGAGAGAAGATCGCATGCGGTTGATGCGCCGTAGACGGATGCGGGCCTTGCGTGCCCTGTGGAGTCGAATGCGCATGGGTTTATATTTCGGTGTAGGATTTGCGGGTTTCAATGTAGCCACAGCGAAGCGCTCTTTCTTCTGTTTCCCCGGCGGAGTTGGGAGCCTACACGCTACCGAGAATGAAGGAACTGCTCTCTAGCCGGAAAACTGCCTGAACCGGAGCGCCTCTGTTTCTGTTTCAACACGAAAAGAAGAGCAGGAAGGCAAACGCTTTCGGGAACTTTCTGAAGGCGTTTGTCCGTCTTACTTCGGCAACCCGGCCAAGTCAGCAGGAGCGAGCAGAGCCGCACACTCTCTTCTTCCATTCGACTTCCGTAGGCTTTGCGACCCCCGCTCACACGGGGTGTGCCTTTATCGGTTGACTTTCAAAGAAGGCGGGGGTCGTGAGCCTTGTGCTTCAAAAGATTGAAAACGGCTCGTGCCCTGCCTGGTGGAATCAAAAGCTTGCCAGCCTTTGATATGAGACGGGCGGATTTCTCCACCGTCAGAGAGGAGACTACAACACAATCACAACGATGTCAACCAGTATTTTTGTTGTTTTAACTTATACTTAAACAACAAGATAGCGGTTCAATTTGACCGAAAACCAACTCTGCCAATGGAATTTTCTGGAACATTTCGAGATACGTTCCAGATAATCAGGAGGTAAGAACTTCGTAGATTTCCAGTACGGAGCTGCTTTTCGCAAATCCAGCGGAGGGCTTTCTATGGGCCGAGAGGAAGACTTCCGAGCTAGTCCAGGTGTCGAAGGCTTCGCGCGAATTCCAGCGCGTCATGACGACGTAGGTGCGGCCTTCCGATGGACGTAAGACCTGTAGGTCTATGAATCCTGTCATCTTGTCTACGGCGCGGTCGCGTGTCAGAAACGTCTGCTCGAACTCCTCCTCGCGCCCCTCCGCGACCGTTATGCGATTCATGACGACGATCATGGTTGTACACTCCGTTAATCCGACAAAGCCGCGCCGCTTATTAGCGGTCGCTGACGGTCTTGGGCTCTTCGCCCTCCTCCCGACCGGGGCCCTCTTCTTTGCTCTCTTTTATCTTGACGGTCTTGGCGGGGACGCCGACTTTGATGTGATAGGGAGCAACGTCCTTGGTGGTGACCGCGCCCGTTCCGACCATGGAATGCGCGCCCACCTGCGTTCCGGCCAAAACGGTCGCGTGGTAGGTGATGCGGGCGCCATCGCCTATGCGGGTCGTGAGATTGTAAACCGTGTGAATGTCGTTGACGTCGTGAGTATGAGAATAGATGTTGGAGTAATCGGAGATTGATACATTGTTGCCAATCTCTATGCCGCCGCGGTCGTCCAGTAGCACGTGTCTGTGTACCACCACGTTATCTCCGAATGTGAGATTGTAGCCGTAAGACCATTCGACGAAATGCCAGCATTTGAAGTTTTCACCTACACGACGAAAGATTAGAGGCGCGAGCATACGTCGAAAGCGGTGGCCCATGACTGCGTTCTGCCCGAGAGGCGAGCGGTCGTACATCTGCCAGAGCCAGATGAAGGGCTTTCTTTCCTGATAAGCTTTGCCGTCTATGTCGGTGTAGTGCTCCGGCTCGGTGGTGATGTTTCGCGGGTCGAAGTTATGTATCACTGCGCGAGCGGCGGGTGAGAGATTCGAGAGATTAGGTGCGCGCCCTATGCCTTCACCGAACTTGCCTGCGCCGTAATAAATCTCGTAGAGCGTGTCGCGCACTACATCATTCGGGTCGCGACGCCCGTCCGTCAGGTCGCGGTAGAGCGAATTTAAGAACTCGTCAAAGTCTGCTTCGGCCTGTGGCTGCGGGGGCAGCTCCCGGTAAAACATAAAGAGTGTAGACCTCGATCCATTGAAATTGAATTGAAGTTTTTTCTTTTAGTCCCAGAGACAGCAGCCAAAGTATCATAGACCTCAAAGCCCAGCAATCTAAAAGAGAATCGCCTGGCCCGTGCGGAACTGCGCTTTGAAATCTCCCTATCCGCTCGCATTCGGGCCTTCTTGCCTCGCGCCAGCCGAAGCAGTTAGGATGAGTTCGTAATGATTTCCCTTCGCAAGTTAATCGCATTCGCAATCGCGCTGGTTGTCGTCGCTGCCCTCTGGCTCTGGTGGAACCGCCCGCAGAGGGTGGACATGGCGGGCTACGTCCCGGCGGACGTGCTGGTTTATCTGGAGGCCAACAACCTTCCGGAAATCGTTCAGGGCCTGAGCCGGACTGACGCGTGGAAGG
>DASVVZ010000383.1:0-3581 GCA_036389875.1 Pyrinomonadaceae bacterium | reverse complement strand
TTTCCAGATCATATTCGCCAAATCTTTTGAAAAGTATCGGTCAACGAGGGGGCGATTTTTATACTGAAAAAACGGCCCCTTGCCCGCTTTTTGCGCGGCATACAAATCCCTGACAACCGCATCGGGCGTGGTTGTTTGTGTTTCTGACTTAGCCGTCCCGACCGGGCTGAAAGCCAGAAAGATTGCCATCAGCAGAACGATTTTTAGTTTCATCTTTTCCTCTCTTAAAGCTGATGTTCAATCAGCGAATCTGTTGCGGAAGAGGCGCGTCCTCAAGCAGCATGGAAATTCCTCCATCTCATGTGCATCAACACAGTGGAGCCACGTTGCGAGATAATCTGCCAATCCATTTATATATGCATTAAGTACCGACATCCCTGGGAAGAGGCGAACACAGGACGTAAAAGGCGAGTTGCTTTGCTAAGTCAGAACGAAATTTAGACCCGTGGAGTTTACTGTACACGAGAGACAGGTTGATTAATTTAACGTCGGGTCAAGAACGGGCAAACACCCGAAGGCCAAACAGACCATACTTTCCGGTACTTCAGACAAGATCGTCCTCTACGACCGGTCGTGTAATGTACGGTTGAGGCGCGTTCCCGGTTAGACATCTGCATGAATTGTAACGGCTCAGGCCGGGCTTTGTAGCCGAGTTTAGCCCGCTAATGTCACCTCGAAGGGAGAAACAATGCAAAAGCGCAAACTTGGAAACGGCGAAGAATACCCGGCCGGATTAAAGGCCTGGTAAAAGGAGGGTTCGTTCCGGATATGACAACGCTCGATGGATGGGAGAACTTCTACGTCATCGCCGGCGCAGGCGCGCTGCTCGGCTTGCAGTTCGTCGTTATGACTCTCATTGCAGGCGTTCGCCACAGGCGCTGCGGCCCTGCTACTGCTCTTCGCTGGTATTCAAAATACCTAGTATTACGCACCTGGTTTTTGTCAGGAGACGGGAGCAGCATGGGGATAAGCGTAATCGCTAGGCTAACGCCTGAGCGAAAGGTTGGAAATGAAGCCGCCCGCGGGCGGCTCCAGAATAACTCCTTCACAATCATGATGGCGTATGTCACGTAATATAAGGCCCCTTGATGACCGCAAGCATCAGCAGGCGTTACCGTAGGTGTTTGTTGAAGAATTCGAGGGTGCGCGTCCATGCCAGTTTGGCAGCCGCTTCGTCATAACGCGGCGTCGTGTCGTTGTGGAAGCCGTGCTGTTTGCCCTCGTACATGTAGAGCGTATAGACCTTGTTGTTGGCCTTGAGCGCCGCTTCATAGTTCGCTATCCCTGCGTTGACGCCCGGGTCGTTGCCAGCGTAATGCAGCAGGAGCGGCGCAGAAATCTTCGGGACATCATCTGTGCCCGGCTGGCGGCCGTAGAACGCGACCCCGGCATTCAAATCGGCACCCAGCCGCACGGCCAACTGATTCACCATCCCGCCGCCAAAACAAAAACCGACCGCGCCCAGCTTGCCCCTGGAATCGGGACGCGCCTTAAGCCACTTGGCCGCCGCGACGAAGTCCTCGGTCATCTTCTTCCCGTCCACGGTGCGGAAGGCGGCCGCGCCTTTCTCGTCGCTGCCCGGGTAGCCGCCCACCGAAGTCAATCCGTCGGGCGCGTAGGCGATGAAATTCGCGAGCGCCAGCCGTCTGGCCACGTCCTCGATATAGGGATTGAGTCCGCGATTTTCGTGAATGACGAGCACGACCGGCAGCTTTCCGCCTTTCGCCGGACGAGCCAGATACCCCTTGATTGAGCCGTTACCCGCAGGGGATTGCACGACTTCGTAGCCCACCTTGATGCGCTTATCATCGGGCGAGACCTGCTGCGCCCAGGCGTAGTTAGGTTTCAGGCTCTCGAAAATCGTTGCGACGGTCAGGCCGCCGACCGCAAACTTGGCGGCGCGGTCCAGGAAAGTGCGGCGGCTGATGTCTCCGTGCTGGTATTCGTGAAACAGGTCTAACAGTTCCTGCGGGTAATCGGAAGCAACTTTACGTTCCATTCTTTCTCCTTGCATGGTCGCGACGGACGGGAGCGCCTGCCGAGCTTTTTCTACGGTCAGGTCTTGCCCGACACTTACGATAAGATTTCCGGTCTCCATAAATTAACACGTCAAGGGTTTTTCTCTAATACTTTATAGGGAAAAAGGTGAGTGCCTCGCCCGCCGTTCAAAGCACAAAGGGGCAGACGTTCCAGGACGCCGGAAGGATTGCTCAATAGCGATCTATTATATAATGCAACAAGGAGACGTTCTGAATTGAGCAACTCAAACAAAGTTGAGTCTATGCGTACAAGAAATCATCTTCCGAAGCGGGCACGAGTCCTGGCGCTCGCAACGTTTTTGCTCGTCCTTGCTGCTCTGGGCTATGGGCAGACGGGCGCGCCCCAATCGTCCTGCGCCGACTGTCCCGAGTGGAACAAGCCGCAGCAGCCCTTCCGAATCTACGGCAACACCTATTACGTGGGCCCTCATGGGCTGAGCTCTATCCTGATCACCTCCGGGGCCGGGCATGTACTGATAGACAGCGCGCTCCCCGAGTCGGTTCCGCAGGTCGTCGCCAACATACGCTCCCTTGGTTTCCGTATAGAGGACGTGAAGCTCATCGTCAACTCTCACGTGCACTTCGATCATGGTGGGGGCATCAGTGAGTTGCAGCGCCTGAGCGGGGCGAAAGTTGCGGCCAGCCCGTGGAGCGCCGAGGTGTTGACGAAGACCGGCGTAGGCCGGGGCGACCCGCAGTTTGGCAGCATACGGCCTGTGGCGCTAGTCCCGCGCGCCAACACCTTGCGCGACGGCCAGACAGTTCGCGTCGGCAGCATCAAACTGACAGCTCACTTCACCCCCGGCCACACGCCCGGCGGCACTAGCTGGACTTGGGAGTCTTGTGAAGGCGGGCGCTGCCTGAGTCTCGTTTATGCCGACAGCATGACGGCGGTCTCGGCCGAGGGCTTTCGCTTCTCCGCGAGCAGCGAGTACCCTACGGCGGTTCAGGACTTCGAGAAGAGCTTCGCTTTCCTGCGGGCCGCAAGGTGCGACATCCTGCTGACCTCTCACCCGGACGCGTCCGCGCTCTGGCAACGCCTGGAGGGGCGTGCGCGTGGCGTTCGGCCCGACCCGGTGGTTTCGCCCAACGCCTGTAAGGCGCTGGCCGAGCGTGCCGGCGAGCAACTCCGTCGCAGGCTCGCCTCTGAGAAGGGCCAATAATATTCGCACCCTAATATCGGGGTCGTTGGCGCTTAAAGACCCAATCTTTAGTCTACTTCCGAGACCGCAGAACCTCATTCGCCGCGCGGATGCCGGTCATCATAGCGCCGTGTACTGTGGCGTTTCTTCCCGTGTGCTCGGTTGCCTCGCCCGCAAAATAGAGTGTGTCTTGCAGGGGACTAGACAGAATCTCCTGCGCTTCAAGCCCGCCTACTGCGACGTAGCTGTAAGCCCCGCGCGAGAAAGGGTCATTAGCCCAGTTGTGAAAGTAGTATTCTTCAAGCAAGTCCTCGACATCATTGCGCTCAAGGCGAAGAATCTTTGACAGTGAGTTGAGCGCTTCGCTGACAATCTCGTTCTCCTCTTTCTGATAGAGTTT
>DASVVZ010000382.1:0-5165 GCA_036389875.1 Pyrinomonadaceae bacterium | reverse complement strand
CAGTTGTCTCATCTGGAGCGACACGGCTGGGTCAGGGAGATTTCACGCATCAATCAAGAGATAAACGACTCTTCTGAAGCGACGACGACGGATCTCCTCAACCAGCTATGATGAGCTTCACCACACCAGGCGTGCACCTACGCGAGACCGAGGTCGTCCAGCCCGCCCTCCTGCGCATGAGCGTCACGGGATTCGTCGGCCAGGCCGAGCGCGGGCCCCTGAACTACCCGCAACAGATAAACAGTTGGGGACAGTACAGGGACATCTTCGGAGACTTCGTGGGCTACGCTTATCTGCCCTATTGCGTCTTCGGATTTTTCTTAAACGGCGGCGAGCGTTGCTACGTAGTGCGCGTCTCGCACGAAACGGCGCGGCCTTCCGTCTGCTTCATCCTGAGCGGCATCAGCACGCGCGTCACATCACCCGTTGCGGCCGGTGCGAGCCAGTCTCCTGTCGCAAGCGCAAAGCACCTGCGCCCGGGCATGCAGGTTTTGATAGACGACGGGTTCAATCAGGCGCGCGTGCGCGTACAGAGTATTTCCTCCGCCGGGGATGCTTTCGACTTTGAGACGGTCGAGAAGGATTCGGACGGCAATCCAGTCCCTTTCCCGGCCATCAACCCGGACGCGACCGTCAGCCAGGTCATAGCCGAAGTCACGGCCATGAATGCGGGCGAGTGGGGCAACGAGCTTTACCTTGTCGCGGAAGAGACCTCTTCGCGCGTCCTGATTCTGACTGAGCTCAAGGAAGAGCTGCTGCCGGGCCAGAGCGTCGCCACCTTCAAGTCCGTAGCGGGACTCCTGGGCGCTGACCGCGTGACGCTTCAGGACGAGCGCAACCCCGTGCAGGAAGAGTTGACGATAGAGTCTATTGACTACGTCGCCAAAAAGGTGACGTTCAAGTCGCCCGTCACGAGTCCCGCAGGCTTTCGCGCAAGGAGCGGAGTCATAGGTAAAGGCTTTAAGCTCACCCTTCAGTCTCGCCGCCGGAATGTTCTGGTGCGCGAAGAGGTCTTCGACAACCTCTCCATGAATCCGGCGCACGAGAGGTACTTCGTCAAGGTCATCAACGGCGAGCCGGAATCTCCCGACTATGCGCAGAGGATGCGGCAGGGCAGCTCAATACTGGCCAGCGTGCGGGATTTGTGCGTTCCCCTGAGCGGCGAGGGAGCGCGGCCTGCGGGTGCCGGCTCTCAGCAGTTTTCGGGAGGCGACGACGACCCTTCGAAGATAAAGGCTGAGCATCTGACGGGCTACATGAACGGCGCGTATTTTCGGCCCGTGCCTACGGGAGCGGACGCGGACGCGGTCAAAAAGATTAAGGAACAGTACTTCGGCCTGGCCGCCTATGAGCTGGTGCCGGAGATAGGGCTGATAGCCATTCCTGACCTTCACGTCCCGGACTTTTATGCCGGAATCACACCGGCACAGATTCCCAGAGAGGGCATCATCTTCGCCAAGGCACAGGCTTCCGTGCGCGACTTCGACAACCTGAAACAGGGCCAGCGAGAGATGCTGCGTCACTGCGAAGCGATGACAGACCGCTTCGCGCTCTTTGACTCGCCGCGCGGGGCCGAGACGGGAAAGGGCGCGAACAAGATAGAGGACTGGGCTGGCCTGTTCCAGCTGACCAAGGGCTCAAAGAACTGCGCTCTCTATTACCCCTGGGTGCGCGGGAAGGCTAGCGACTTCGAGCAGCGAAACCTGTTCGTTCCGCCGAGCGGGCACGTCGCGGGCATTTACGCCCGCACGGAGAGCGCGCGCGGCGTTGGCCACGCGCCGGCCAACGAGATTCTGCACGGCGTAGTCGAGTTCGAGTTCTGCCTCTCGGACGCGGAGCAGAGCGTGCTTAACCCGCGCGGCGTTAATTGCCTGCGCAGTTTCCCGGGGCGCGGGCAGAGGGTTTGGGGCGCGCGCACGCTCAGCCTCGACCCCATCTGGCGTTACGTCAACGTCCGCCGCCTCGCGCTGGCAATCATCAAGCAGATTCTCATCAACTTGCAATGGACGGTCTTTGAGCCGAACGATGTGAGGCTCTGGAACAGAATCGTGGCCACGCTCAACCTCTTCATGAACGGACTCTTTCAGAGCAACGTGCTCGCCGGCGCAAAGCCGGAGCAGGCGTTCTTCGTCAAGTGCGATGAAGAGACGAATCCGCCCGAATCCATAGAGCGGGGCCAAGTGATAACTCTAATCGGATTTGCCCCGGCCCGACCGGCGGAGTTCGTCCTTGTGACCATCAAGCGCACGGCTGAATCCGTCTCGGTCAAGGAGGCAAGCACTGCTTAACCAGGATGCGAAGAGATAAAGACCCGTACGGTAACTACAGATTCAGGCTGCAACTGGGGAGCGTGGAAGTGGCGGGCTTTGCCGAATGCACGGGGCTCGGCATGGAGACCAAGGTCTTCGAATACAAAGAGGGCGGCAACAACGCCACTACGCTGAAGTTCGCCGAGTCCACCACCTTTTCCAACGTGGTGCTCAAGCGGGGGATTACGAAAGCCAACGACCTGATCAACTGGCAGATGGAAGTGGTCAACGGAACCTTCGGCACCAACAAGCGCGAGAACCGGCCCGACATAGCAATCATTTTGATGAACGATAAAGGGGACGAGGTCAAGCGCTGGAGCCTGATGCGAGTCATGCCCGTCAAGTGGACCGGGCCGGAATTCAAGGCCACGGGCAACGAGATTGCCATAGAAACTCTGGAACTGGCGCACGAAGGGATTCAAACGTAAGGCGCGCACCGCCCGGATCGATTGACTGATGAGCGGCTCTACCGTCATAGGAGATGTCACCCTGACGCTTCAGGAACTGCTGAAAGACAAGCAGAGCCCCGGCGCGCCGTTCTCGGTTTCGGTCAAGTCGCCCGCGGACGAAATCGTAGAGCCGATGAAGCCCAAGATTAACCTCTTCCTCTATCGCGTCGAAGAGAGCGAGTTCGCTCGCAATGAGGATTGGGAAGCCGCAGGAACGGACGGGCTGCACTACCCGCCGCTCACCCTGAATCTCTTCTACGTGATGACGCCGTTTATAGAAGACAAGCTGGACGAGCAGCGCATCTTCGGCGAAGCGATGCGGGTCTTTCATGACAACTCGATTATCGAACCGTCGTCGCTCAAGGGAACTCTGGAGAACTCGGCCGAAGAGCTGAAAGTCGATCTTTACCGCTCAACCATGGAGCAGCTAACACAAATCTGGAGCGCCCTCAGTAAGCCGTACCGCCTGTCGGTCGTCTATCAGATTCGCATGGTGCGGATTGATTCGCTGATAGAGCGCGGGACGCGCCGCGTGCTCGAACAACAGTTTTTCATGGATCAGGCATAGGCCGAAGTTGAGGAGCAGCAGGAAAAGGGATGCAGCCGGAAAGCACCATCTACGGAGAGCACGCCGCGCACGGCTTTGCGCAGGCCGAGCCGTACCCGGACAGCCGCGAGCACCTGTTCGAAGAACTGCGGCGTCTTGACCTGATGCTCAACCTGCGTGTCGCGCGACAGCGTCAAGACCCGGCCTTCAAGGGCTTCGACGAGTTTCGCGGCCTCTTCATCACGGAAGACGAGGTGGACTTTATCACCGGGCGCAAAGGGCGCGACGACGCGCAACGGGACGGGCAGCAGGCGGAAGCGGCGGCGCTCGCAGAAGCCATAGAGCAAGCAGAGCGCTCCATAGTCATGCGAACCGCGGCGAGCCGTCGCGCGGGCGTTTCGCTTTCGCTGCTCAAGCTGGCGGAGCTTTTCCATTTGGCGCCGTTCGACCTGGACGTGCTGCTCGTCTGCCTCGCGCCGGAACTGGATGTCAAATACGAAAAGCTCTACGCCTACCTGCAAAATGACGTGACTCGTAAAAAGCCCAGCGTGGATTTGATGCTGAATCTCTTCTGCCGCTCGCTGGACGAGAAGGTAAAGGCGCGCTCGCGCCTGGCAAAGGAAGCGCCGCTACTGCGTCACGAACTGCTCGTCTTCGCCCCGGCGGAGCAGAACGAACAGCAGACGCTGCTCTCGAAGTTCCTGAAGCTGGACGAGCGCATCTTCAATTTCATTCTCGGCACAGAGGCTGCGGACGAGCAGCTCAAGCCCTTCACGCGTCCCGTCAGCGAGCCGCGCGTGACCCTTGCCGATTCGCTCCTGCCGCTGGAACTGAAAGAGAGGCTCGCCGCTTTTCTACAAAGAGAAGAGCCGTGGCCGGGCGACAGGTTTTCCACGGGCGAACGCGTCCTGTTCCTTGAGGGCGCTGCGGGCGTGGGGAAAAAGTTTCTTGCGGAGGCTCTATGCAGGCACGCAGGGCTGGGCCTGCTCGTGGCGGACGCGGCTCTGCTGCTGGCCGCGCCCGCGCGGGTTGAATCCGCAATCACACGGCTCCTTCGTGAGGCGCGACTCGCGGGCGCGGCGCTCTATCTGGACCACGCCGAGGCGCTGCTTGACGAGAATGAGCAGTCGGCGACCGCAAAGCGCGCTTTGCTGGCGGCTCTGGACGGAAGCGGCGTCCCGGCCTTCATAGGCTCCGACCGCGCATTTGATGAGCACCTGGGGCTGGACCCCGACCGCGCGATTAAAATCTCCTTGCCGACGCCGGAATTTAAAGAGCGCCGAAAGCTCTGGCTCGCGCTGCTTGAAAAGTCCGAAGCCGGGTTCGCACCCGGCCTTGAGATTGACGGGCTGGCCGCCAGGTTCAAGTTCACCGCCGGAAGGATTCGGCAGACCATCACGGAGGCGAAACACCAGGCGCGGCTTCGCTCGCCTGAGCGGGCGGAGATTTCAACGGACGACCTGTACCGCGCCGCGCGCGCACAGTCGGGCCGGAAGATCTCTACGCTGGCCAGAAAAATCACGCCGCTCTACAAGTGGGAGGACATTATTCTGCCCGCAGACCGGCTCGAACAACTCGGGGAAGTCTGCGCGCACGCCCTGCATCACGAGCGAGTCTTTGACGAGTGGGGCTTTAATCAAAAAATCTCGCGCGGGCGCGGACTGAGCGTCCTTTTCGTCGGAGAGTCGGGCACGGGCAAGACCATGGCGGCCGAGATTATCGCCGGCGAGCTGAAGCAGGACCTCTACAAGATTGACCTCTCCTGCCTCATCAGCAAGTACATAGGGGAGACGGAAAAGAACCTAAGCAAGATTTTCGAGGAAGCCGAGCAGAGCAACGCCGTGCTCTTCTTCGACGAAG
>DASVVZ010000381.1:0-13267 GCA_036389875.1 Pyrinomonadaceae bacterium | reverse complement strand
CGGCAAAGAATTTTCTGAAGGATGTTATCTCGCGCCCGCCGACGAGGAGCCGCGCCCCTTTCATAGACATCTCTTCGGTCAAACACTCGCGCGTGATGTTCGTTATGCAGTTGCCGAAGCGGTCGATGTGAATCACTGCCGCCTCCACCTGCCCTGGCCCGGCAACGCGCACCGCCAGCGACTCAAGCCGCACGTAATCTGTAATCTCTCTGCCCAGTTCCGAAGGGTCTACGCCAAGGGAGACGGCTCCGGCGACGGGCGCAAATAGGTCGCGCCCGTGAAAGGTTGCGCTCACCGACCCACTGAAATATCTCTCGTTCGTCAGATGAAAGACGCGCACCTGTTCTTCCCGTTCATACACGTAGCCGAAGAGCCCGTTGTCCGGCCCTACGAAAAAGTAGTCGCGGCTTACCGCCAGAATCGGCCGCCGCTCGGAGCCCACGCCCGGGTCGATCACTGCGACGTGAACCGTCTTCTCAGGAAAGCTCCCGTAGGCGGCCATGAGCGTGAAAGCTCCCGTGTATATGTCATGCGGCGGAATCTCGTGCGTGATGTCCACGATTCGTACCCGGGGATTGACGCGCAGCACCGCGCCCTTCATGGCCCCCACGAAGTAGTCTGACGTGCCGAAATCCGTTAGAAGAGAGACGACAGATAATGCGGAAGGCAGAATGCAGGATGATGAATTAAAGACTGATTCTTCTTGTTCATCATTCCGCATTCTGCCTTCTGACTTGCTTTGATTAGACCCGCGTGTCGGAGTTTGTGCGGATTCTCAGCTGCTGTCCGCTCGGCAGGTAGATGTCGTTGCCGCGCTGTGTGAGGACGCCGCCGGTGCCAATGCCGCCGCCAATCGCGGCGCCGATTGCAGCGCCTTTGCCGCCGCCTACGATGGCCCCTATGATCGCGCCCACGGCCGTGCTGGTGCCAATCTTGGCAACGTCCCGCTTGGAGTCGTCTTTACCCCTGACGCCGCCCTCTTCGTCAACCGTGCCGGAACCGCCACCTGTGCCCGGCGTGTCAACTATCTCTATCACCTGCGCGTTGAGATTGGCGAAGCGGTTATTGATGCGAATCTGCTCGAAAGAGAGCTGAAGCTCAGAGTTCCCTTTTACCCTGCCGGGCCGCTTGACGCGCGTGACGCGCCCATTAACCACGGCTCCTTCAAATTCGGCAGGCTCTATGACGCGCGCCTGAAAGCGGTCGCCAACCTGGCTGGCTTCCGTAGAGAGATTCGTCAGAAGCTCTACACGCATCACCGTGTCCCTGCGAATGCTGATGGTGCCGCCGGAGCCTGCGACGGTCGGGCCGGTCGAGGTATTACTGCTGCTCGAACTGTAGCTGTCGTCGTCGTCGTCCGTGACGGGAGCGCTCTGTTGCGCGCTCTGTACGGCTCCGCGTCGCTTGAGTCCCTGCGGGATGGTGGAGTCAAAGCCGCGACGCTCATACCCGGCGCTGTAGCCTATCTCGAAGCCCTGCTGATAGCCGTCCCTGTAATCTTCCAGCGGGCCGTAGACAGCGACGTATGCTCTGTTGGCCTGCCTGTAATCTTCCTTGCCTCTAAAGTCGCGCTGGGCATTCTCGACCGTGTCACCGTAGCCCGCCTGGTAGCCGTCCGAATAGCCCGTGCGCCAGCCGCGCTCGAGCGCGCTCGTGGAATCCTGGGCAAGGCTTTGGGCGGGCATGGACGCAAGGCACAGAACTGCCGCGACCAGCAGCCCGGCAACTGTTTTTACTCTCTTCATGCTATCTTCCTTCCAACGTGCAATCATGGAATCGCAAGCTCTCAATCCCAAGCCGAAGGGCCGGCAGCGCCTGTGCGCACGCGATGCCCCTAGACTGTAGGATGCTATCATATTCTGCAATAAACTTGATGCCGCTTGACGCTCAAGGGTAGCGCGCCTAGACTTTTCGCGTTCGCGGCGCGCAAAAGTCGAGTATTCGTAGAAATCGGCACACCGCGCGGCGGAGGAGAGATGCCTTTTTTCCAGACTTCTGATGCTTTTCAAGCACAACAGGTTTGTTACGGCAATCCCTCTCTGCAAATAAAAATTTCGGGTTTAAAAGCTGTAGATGCGTAGAGTTTACCTAGATCACAGCGCGACCACGCCGGTTGACAGCCGCGTAGTCGAAGCGATGCTTCCCTTTCTGACCGAAAAGTTCGGCAACGCCTCAAGCGTACACTTCTTCGGGCAGCAGGCGCGCGCAGCCGTGGACAGGGCCAGGCGAGAGGTCGCCGCGCTGATAGGCGCTCGCCCGAACGAAATAGTTTTTCTCTCAGGCGGAACGGAAGCCAACAACTTGGCCGTGCGCGGCATTGCGGAGGCTTCATCCGGCCACGGGCGTCACATCATCACCTCTCAGATTGAGCACCCGAGCACGCGCGGCGTCATGGATATGCTGGAGAAAACCGGCTGGGAGATAACGCGCCTTCCCGTCTACGATGACGGAATCGTTCGCGCCGAAGAGGTGCGCGAGGCCATCAGGCCGGAGACGGTTCTAATCTCGCTCATGCTGGCCAATAACGAGATTGGAACGATTCAGCCGGTCGCGGAAGTGGGCGGGCTCATACGCCAGATGCGCGAAGCCGGCCGCCGCCACCTGTGGCTGCACACGGATGCTGTGCAGGCGGCAGGCCGCATGTCGGTCGATGTGGAGGCTCTTGGATGTGACCTGCTTTCGCTCTCGGCCCATAAGCTGTACGCGCCGAAGGGGGCGGGCGCGCTCTTCGTGCGACGCGGCGTGCGCTTCATACAGCAGATAGTCGGGGGCCATCAGGAGAGAGAAAGACGCGCCGGGACTGAATCGGTCGCAAACCTTGTAGCCTTCGGTGCGGCCGCGCGCCTTGCCGCGGAAGAACTCGATGAGCGCACGCTTCATGTGCGCCGTTTGCGCGACCGTTTCGAAGCGGGCGTGTTGGCTGTGATCGAGGACGTAGTTTTCAACGGAAACCGCCAGCAAAGATTGCCGCACGTCTCCAACATCTCCTTTCGCTACATAGAAGGCGAGGGGCTGCTGATAAATCTGGACATGCAGGGCGTGGCCGTCTCTACAGGCTCGGCCTGCTCTTCAGGCTCGCTTGAGCCGTCGCCTGTGATACGCGCCCTCGGCCGCTCGGAAGAGCTTGCGCGCGGCTCCATACGCTTCAGCTTCGGCAAGGACAACACGGTTGAGGATGTCGATTACGCACTCGAAGTGCTGCCGCGCGCGGTAGAAAACCTGCGCCGCCTTTCGCCGCTCTATCTTGAAGCAAGATCGGTTTCGCCAGCCTGAGCCGGGCGTGTGCCAGCATTTGATGTACTCCGAGAATCTCAAAGACCATCTGGCCAACCCGCGCCACGTGGGAGAGATGAAGGACGCAGATGTGCGTGCCGAGCAGATGAACCCCGTGTGCGGCGACCGTCTCTCTCTCTTCATGCGCTTCGAGGACGGTCGAATCGTGGCCGCCACGTTCCTGGCATACGGGTGCGCTCCGACTCTCGCCTGCGGCTCGGCGCTGGCCGAGATGATTCACGGCATGACGGTCGAGGATGCTGCGCTGATTAGCCGCGAGGATTTGACGCGCTCGCTCGGCGGGCTTCCGCAACGTAAGCGTCATGCCGCGGCGCTCGCCATAGAGACTCTGCGCGCCGCACTCGACGAAGCGCGAAAAAGGAATTGGCCGCTCTGACAGTCGAAGCGGCAGGAATAAAGATCCGGCTTTTAGCACCCGGTTATCCTCGCAGCTTCCCGCATGCTCTTTTAACTTCTACGAACGTGAGGACAGCTTTCAATGTGGAAAGAGTTCAGAGACTTCATCGCTCGCGGCAATGTCATTGACCTGGCCGTCGCCGTCATTATAGGCGCGGCTTTCGGCAGAATTGTCACTACGCTGGTTGAAGGTGTCATCATGCCGCCGATAGGCATGCTCCTAGGCAAAGTTGACTTCGCCAGCCTCTTCAAGGTGCTGGGCGATCCGGAAGTGAAGCCCGTCTCGCTCGCGGACGCGAAGGCCAGAGGCATCCCCGTCATCGCCTACGGCCAGCTTATCAACGACGCCATCAGCTTTCTCATCATAGCCTTCGTCGTATTCATGCTCGTCCGCATGGTCAACCGCGTCAAGAGCAAGCAGGAGGGCGAAATCGTCACCAGGGATTGCCCGCACTGCCTCTCTACCATTCCCCTGAAGGCCACGCGCTGCGCACACTGCACAATTGACCTGCAAACAGCGTAGCAGGGCCAGGCTGAAGGCCGCAGTGCGGAATGCAGAAGAAAAGAGCTATTCAGGATTGAATAGCTCTTTTCTTCATTATTATGGCTTCCGACTTCTGTTCATTGCGTGACCTGGCGTCTGCGTGTAGTGCCGCCGTGGTATTGGGGGCCGCAGTATTGTCGCGGCTCCTGACCTATGATGTAGGTCTTTGAGCGTATGACGGGGCAGACGTTAGGGTCTGCTATCAGTCCCGTGCTGGGGTCTATGTCGAGCGTGATGGTTCCTTCGAGCCTCGTGGAGGAATCCTGTGTGCTGTCGGGCCTGGCTGACCTTGAGCGCGGCGTGGGCGTGGGCGTTGCGCCCGGAAGCGGCGCAGGCTCGTAAGTGTAGCCGTCGTCGCCCTGCTGTTGGGTGCCGTCGTTTGTCGTGCTGTCTTCAGGCAAAGCTGTGCTTTCGGAGGTCGGGGCTGTGCCGTTGATGAAAATCTCCGTACGGCGATTCTCGCCCGGAGTATCGGAGGCCGCCAGCTTTCCCGTGCGAGTGTCTATCTCCGCCTGCTGAATGCCTTCGGGCATCTGCCAGTCCCCGCCCCATTCCGGATGAGCATTCAGCGCAGCCGTCATGAAATCGGCCCAGATAGGCAGAGCCGAATCCGCGCCAGTCAGTCCGAGCTGCGAGCCGTCGTCAAAGCCCACCCACACGACGCACACAAGGTTGGGGGTGTAGCCCGCGAACCAGCCATCACGCGACGTTCCTGTCTTTCCCGCGATGCCTGTTTTACCCGGCACGTTCTTGAACCCGCGAGAGCCGAGTCTTGCAGCCGTCCCGCGATTGACCACGTCCTTCAGCATGTCCGTCAGCACATAAGCCACATCCGGCCGCAGGACTTGATTCCTCTGCCCTGTGGGCTTGGCTATGGTAGTGCCGTCGCCCGTCGCCACCCGCGTCACGGCCAGTGGCGTGATGCGAGAGCCGCCCGCGGCGAAAGCCGTGTAGGCCGAAGCCATCTGTAGCGGCGTCGCTTCGTTGGCTCCGAGCGCCATGGACGGATAGGATTTCGCGGGCTTCGGCAATCCGGCCTTGGTCGCCAGATTCATCACGCGCCCAATCGTGACATCCATAGCCACCTCAACCGTCACCACGTTCAGGCTCCTCGCCAGCGCGTCGCGCAACGTGACGGGCGCGTTCGAGTACTGGTCGCCGAAGTTGCCTGGAGAGTATTCCTGGTCGTCGTAGTTGAAGGTCTTGGGCTCGTCCATGTAAACGGTGGCGGGCGTAATCACCCGCGACATGGCGTCGTAAGCCGAATTGAGCGCCGTAGCGTAGACGAAGGGCTTGAAGACGGAGCCGGGCTGTCGGAGCGCGGTCGAGGCGCGATTCAACTGGCTGCGCGTATAGTCGCGGCCTCCTACCATAGCTATAATCTCGCCCGTGCGCGGGTTCATAGCGACCAGCGCCGCCTGCAAAGTCCCGGGCTGCACGTTTCGCTTGGCGTAAATCTTGTCGAGCGCACTCAACTGCTTGTTGACGGCCGAGTAGGCCGCGCGCTGCAACTCCATGTCAATCGAGGTGTAGACGCGCAGGTGTCTTGCCGCGCCCTGGTCGGGGATGGTGTCGGCCAGCTGCTCCTGCGCGTAGTCCAGAAAGTACGGAGCGTCCGAGACATCGACGCGCCCCCTGGATGTCGCAACCTTGAGCGGCACCTTCTCCGCCGCTTCGGCATCCGCCTGCGAGATGGCGCCCGTCTCCGCCATTGATTCGAGCACCTGGTTGCGCCGCGCGGTCGCCGTCTCAACGTCGTGATACGGGTTGTAGCGGTTGGGGCTGCGAATCAAGCCTGCCAGGAAAGCCGCTTCAGGAAGCGTCAGCGCCGACACGTCCTTGTTAAAGTATGCGTCCGCCGCTTCTCCGAACCCGTTGATGGAAAAGCCTGACTGCTGGCCCAAATAAACCTGATTGCTGTAAAGCTCGAAAATCTTCTCCTTCGACAGGCGCGTCTCAAGGATGATTGACAGGTAAGCTTCCGCCAGCTTTCTTCTCATACTTCTTTCGGGTGAAAGCAGTAGATTTTTGACCAGCTGCTGCGTGATGCTTGAGCCGCCCTGCCGGGCGATTGGAGAATTAGGATCTGCGTCGTAACGCCGTATGAGCGCGCGCAGGATGCCGCGAATGTTGACTCCGTAATGCTCGAAGAAGCTGCGGTCTTCCGTCACCACAATCGCGTTGACCAGATTCTTCGGAAGGTCGTTGAAGCCTACGACCTTACGCTTTGAGCGGTCACGCCCCGTCACGGCGCTTATCAGCTCCGGCTCAAGCTGCGCCTTCTCGTAGCGCGTCCCCTTGGCCAGGTCCGTGATGGAGACTATGCCACGGCCGCCGCGCGCAAACTGTATGCGAAGAGAGGCGAAGGTGCGCTGGTTGTCCACGATGGCGCTGCTGCTGGGCTCTATCTCGACGGTTGCGCCCGCGACCTTGTAGCGCCCGCGCGAAGCCTCCGCCTGCACGTTCTTTTCCACGTAGGCCGCGCGCTTCAAATACGCCACAAGCTCGTCAATCGACAGATTCTCGCCCACGCGAAGCTCTCTCGGCGCGGCGTAGATTCCAGCCGTGCGCGTGTAGACTTCGCCGTTTAAGAGATTATCTATGCGGGCCGAGAAGACCCACCAGTAATAGCCCAGAATGCCGATTGTGACGGTGGAGAGAAAAACGAGCGCTATGATGACGGGGGGGCGAAAGATTCTTCGCATCCAGCGACGGAAAAACCCGGCCTCCGGCTCGTTGTAGCGGACGATTCGAGAGCCGCCCCTGGCGGGACGCTTCCCCTTCTTCGCTACCGGCGGCACACGGTTTTCAGGTGGATAACGAACGCCCATAAAAACTGTGACGAGTGACAAGTGACGAAGGACGAAACTCGTCCTTCTACTCAACGCTCATTACTTTCCTATAAAACTCTAACCTCTTAAGCTTAAACTGTCTACCTTCTATTTGACACTTCCCTGAGCTTTTAGCTACCGTGTCGCTCGGCCTGGCTAAGTGTCACTTCCGTTAGATGCAGCTTTTCGAGAATGAGTCCGACAGAAACACGTTTGCGCTCCATAGCTTCTCGCTTTAGCATACGATACGGCCTCATTGCTGCTATCGCGGTCATGCTGGGGCTCGGCACGCTCGGTTTCCATCTGATTGAGGGCTGGCCGTGGCTGGAGAGCCTTTACACGGCTACGCAGACGGTGACGACCGTGGGCTACGGCGACCTGGCTCCGCAGACTCAGGCGGGCAGGCTCTTCGCCATAGTCTTTATGATGGCGGGCGTGGGCACAGTGCTTTATGCGCTGACGAGCATTGTACAGACGGTAGTTCAATCCGAGCTGATTGCGGCCTTCGGGCAGCGCCGCCGCTCGCGCGAGATAAGAAGAGTGCAGAAACATTTCATCATCTGCGGCGCCGGGCGCGTCGGCTCGCGCATCATACGAGAGATGCAGCGCGCCGGATACCCCTTCGTAGTTATAGAGCGCGAGCAGCAGAAGGTAGCCGACCTGCTTGCGCGGGGCGGGCACGTCATCGTAGGCGATTCCACGCTGGAAGAGACGCTGAAAGAGGCTGGCGTAGAAAGAGCACGCGCGCTGGCCGCCTGCCTGCCCAACGACGCGGATAACGTTTACGTGGTGCTGCTGGCCAGAGACCTCAACGAGAATCTGCACATCGTGGCGCGAGCCGTAGAAGAGCAGGCCGAGCCGAAGCTTGTGCGGGCCGGGGCCAACCGCGTCGTCTCACCGACAATCATAGGCAGCCGCCGCATGGCAGAAGCCCTGATGAAGCCCGCGCTCGCAGATTTTATGGATTCGATTACGGCTGATAATCTTGACTTGAGCTTCGAGGAAGTCGAGCTTCGGTCTCACTCCGCTTACGTGGGCCACAAGCTGAAGTTCACGAACATTCGCTCGGAGCTGGACGTGGTCATCATAGCCATACGGCGGCGTCACGGCGAGATGATATTTAACCCTACGGGCGACACTATACTGGAATCGGGCGACCTCCTGATAGCCATCGGCCGCGCCGAATCGCTCCTGGAGCTTGACCGCCAGGCGGGAAAGATATGAGAGAAAGCCTGTAGGGTCCTGAGAGTCCGTAGAGTCAGAAGCGACTTTCTTTTTACTCCACAGACTATCCGGACTCTCAGGACTCTACGAACTCTCCAGACTGTTTTTGATGAAGATTTTAGTCACAGGCGGGAGCGGTTATCTGGGCACGCACGTTCGTCGCTTCTTCAGCGCGGACGACTTCTCGCGCCGCGCGGGCCGCGACATTCTGGACACGTATGATTTGAGTATCGTGCAGGAGTATGACGTGGTCATACATCTGGCCGCGCATCTGGACAAAGACCCTGCCGCCGCTCAGGAATGCTTTCGCGTCAACGCTGAAGGGACGGCGAGCGTTCTTCGCCAGATGCGTCACGGCGCGGTCTTCATCTACGCTTCCACGAAGGATGTCTACGGCGCGTTCGCGGACGAATACGCGGAAGTGCCGGAGTCCTGCCGGACTGATTACTGCGGCCAGTCCGCGCTTGAATGGTCAAAGCTCATGGGCGAGCGCTACGTAGACTTTTACGCTGAGGAGATGGGCCTGCGCGCCTGTATCTTTCGCATGTCCACGGTCTATGCCAGGCCATCCGAGGGCAACGAGCCGAACTTCGTCACGCACTACGTGGAATCGGTCAAGCGGGGCTGGCCCATACGCTTTCCGGCGCGGGGCGAGCCGGTGCGCGACATCCTGCACGTAGACGACTTCTCGCGCGCCTGCCGGCTCTTCATAGATTCGTCGCTTACTCGCGGGCTGTATAATATCGGCGGAGGCCGCGAGAATGCCGTATCTTTGCGCGAGATGGTCGAAAGGGTCGGGCGCATGATTGAGCTTGTGCCGAACATAGACGAGACGGCGCACCTGCCCGCGCCCGCGCCCTTTCACTATGTGACGGACCTTGCGCGCATCGGCACGGAATTGGGCTGGCGTCCGGAGGTAAACGTCGAAGAGGGACTCAGAAGCCTGCTGTGAAAGAGAGCTCTATACAAGCTGAAGGAATCAGGCGCGTGGTCGTGCGCGGCACAAACTGGGTCGGCGACGCCGTCATGACCGTCCCGGCCCTGCTGGAGCTGCGGCGCGTGCTGCCCCGCGCGCACATCACTCTGGCCACACGCCCATGGGCCGAAGGGCTCTTCCGCGACGCAGACTTTCTGGACGACATTCTGATTTACGACCGCCCGCGCCGCTCGCCCGGCGCTCTGCTCAGGCAGGTCAGAGAGTGGCGCAGGCGCTCATTTGATATGGCGATTCTTTTTCAGAATGCGTTCGAGGCGGCCGCGATTGCCGGGCTGGCGCGCGTGCCCTTGCGCGTGGGCTACCCGACCGACGGGCGAAGGCCGCTCCTGACGCACCCGCTCTCGCTTCCCTCATGGAGAAGCGAGCGCCACGAAGTCTTCTACTACCTGAACATCGTGAGCGAGCTTGAGCGTCTTCTCTACGGCGCGTCGCGTGTAGAGGAGCATGAGCCGCGCTTCATGCTAGGAGTCTCGGAAGAGAGAAAGCGGGACGCCTTGCGCATTTTGAGCCGGTACGGAGCAAGGGGCGGGCGAAAGCTCGTCGCGCTCTGTCCAGGCTCTACCAACAGCCGCGCCAAGCGTTGGCCCGCCGAGCGATTCGCCGCTCTCGCAGACCGCCTCATAGAAGAGATGTACGCGGAAGTCCTGCTCGTAGGCTCTACGGACGAAGCGGAGGTGTCGCGGGAAGTCGCGCGACTCATGCGTCACAAGCCTCTGATGTTGACGGGCGAGACAGACCTCTCGCAACTGACTGCCATACTGAGCCTGGTTGACCTGCTGGTTACGAACGACACAGGCCCGGCGCACATTGCGGCGGCTCTTGGCCGACCGGCCCTGGTCATCTTCGGCCCGACAGACCCTCGAACGACAAGACCCTTTTCGGCTTCGGCTGAAGTGGTCAGGCGGCCGCCCGATTGCGCGCCGTGCATGCTCAGGGACTGCCCCATCGACCACCGCTGCATGACAGCGATTTCTCACGAAGAGGTCTTGGAGCGCGCGTCGCGTATTATGAACGCGGCACAGGTGGAGGTGGGAGCGTGAAGCGGCCCGCGGTCTTTATGGATCGTGACGGCACGATTTCGGAGGAGGTTGGTTACGTCAACCATCCTTCGCGCTACAGGGTCTTTCCCTTCGCGGCCGAGGCGGTCGGATTGCTGAACGAGCGCGGCTGGCTGGCGATTCTGGTGACGAATCAGGCGGGCGTGGCCCGTGGCTACTTCACGGAAGATTTAATCGTAGAAGTCCACGGCGTACTCCGTGGAGAGCTTGAAAGCGCGGGCGCAAGGCTGGACGCAATCTACTACTGCGCGCATCATCCGTCCGTCGGAGAGCCGCCCTTTCGTCTTGACTGCGACTGCCGAAAGCCCAGGCCCGGACTGATACACCGGGCGACCGCAGAGTTCGACATAGACCTTTCTAAAAGCTGGATGATTGGCGACCGCTACAGCGACATAGTGCTGGCGCACAACGCGGGCCTGCGTTCCTGCTTTGTCCTGACCGGCTACGGGCGCGGCGAATGGCAGTACCAGAGTAAGGACTGGCAACACCGGCCCGAACTGGTAGCTGAAAATCTACTCGAAGCGGTGAAAACTATAGTACTGAGTGATGAGCACTGAGTGAAAAGCATCTTTCTTTTACTCAGTGCTCATCACTCAGTACTTCTTTAAGGAGGTCGATTGAGTTCGGAGCGGACAGTTGAGCAGGAGCGGCTGGCTTCAATCGTCGGGCGGTTCTCCGGCCTTCGTGTAGTGGTCGTGGGGGATTTGGTCGCAGACCAGTTCCTGTACGGCGAGATCAGCCGCGTGTCGCGCGAGGCTCCGGTCTTTATCCTGCGCCACGAGCGAACGGAGACGCTGCCGGGCGGCGCGGCCAACTGCGCCCTGAACCTTGCTTCGCTTGGCGCTCGGGTCTCGCTCGTGGGCGTCGTAGGGGACGACGAGGCGGGACGGACTCTGATTGAAAAGCTCAAGCAGGCGGGGGTTTCTTGCGCGAGCGTTCGCAACGTCGCGGGCAGCCGCACTACGACCAAGGTTCGCGTGCTGGCCGGTCAGGCTCACTCCGCGCGCCAGCAGGTGATTCGCGTCGATTACGAAGACGGCCCGCTCGCGGACAACACGTTACGAGCGGAATTGAGAGAGAGCCTGAGTAAAGAGGCCATGGATGCTGATGCCGTCATCATCTCGGATTACAATTACGGAGTCGCCGACGAAGAGATGAGCGAGGTCGTGCGAGAGACTGTTCGCGCCCGAAAGGTGCCCGTGCTGGTAGACTCGCGCTTTCGTCTCTCAAGCTTCCCGAACTTTACCTCCGCCACGCCGAACGAAGACGAGGTCGAGCAGTTATTAGGCAGCAAGCTCGCGGACGAGAGCGCAGTTCGAGAGGCGGGCGCGCGCTTGCGCGAGCGACTTGGCCTGACGGCGCTCCTCATCACTCGCGGCGGGCACGGCATGATGCTCTTTGAAGAGGATTGCTCCCCGCTGCAACTTGATGCCGTCGGCGCGAGTGAGCCCGTGGACGGCACGGGCGCAGGCGATACGGTCATAGCCGCTTACGCTCTCTCAATCGCCACGGGAGCGCGGTTCGCGGATGCGGCGCGACTTGCTAATCATGCGGGCGGGCTGGTAGTGATGAAGCGCGGCACGGCTTCGATTAATAGCGACGAACTGTTGCACAGCGTCAGGCATTCTGCTGACTCCTGATAAAACCCCTGGCACGATGAACGACCCTACAAATCGCATTCTAGACCGAAACTGTTTGATCGCCCGCGTGGCGATTGCGCGTAGGGGTGGCGCTCGCATTGTGCTGGCAAACGGCTGCTTCGACATACTGCACGTAGGCCACGTGCGTTATCTTGAAGGCGCGCGTGCTCTGGGCGACCTGCTGGTGGTAGGCATTAATTCCGACCAGCAGGTGCGCGCTCTCAAAGGCGAGGGCAGGCCGCTCGTGCCGGAGCGCGAGCGTGCGGAGTTGTTGGCGGCCCTGAGGGCCGTTGATTACGTGACGATTTTCCCGGAGCCGAACGTCGAAGCGCTGCTGCGAGCCATTCGCCCTGACATACACGCCAAGGGAACCGACTATACGGAAGAGACGGTTCCGGAGCGCGACGTGGTACTCTCGCTCGGCGGGCGCGTGGCGATCGTGGGCGACCCTAAACATCATTCGACCACGGAGATGCTCGAAGCCCTGCAAGGCTCGGCCGGGCGGGACGACACTTGAAGGCATTTCTCTCTGTATACCCAGTCTCGAAAACAATTTCGGAAGGAGCAGGCATAAATGAATAAAAGAAGGCGCGGGGCTCAACTGTTCTTTGCTCTTGTGCTGGCCGTTGCAGCCACCTACGCGCCCCTTTCCACACGCGGGGCTCTCTCTTCTACGCAGAGAAGGTTTGACCCGGAGGGGCAGTTCAACCCGATTGGCAATCCTCCGCAGGGTCTGGAGGAAGTGGCGAGCATAGACCTTTTTCGAAGCGGCACGGGCCGCCCCTTCACCAGCCACACTCATTCCGGCGTAGTGACTACGCGCGGCGTGGTCTATCGCTTCCAGAGCATCTCTGCCAGCCGGAACAGCATCAGCTTCACGACGCGCCAGAGGGGCGGCGTCAGTTATCGCTTCGCCGGCCGATTCCTCAAGGGCGGAGTCTTTGCCGAGATGGACTCAAGCGTCTGGAATCAGCCCATGATGGAAGGAACCCTGACGAAGCTCAGAAACGGCAGGAAGGTCTCGGAAGGCCGCATGCGCTTCAGCTACTTCGGGGGAACTTAAAGAACAGTTTTCAGTTAAGAGCAAGAATAGAACTTGCTCTTAACTGAAAACTGTTTACTGAAAACCGATTTCATGCGGATTCTGATAGTCAAACTGGGGAGCATAGGGGACATAGTGCATACGCTGCCTGCGCTTGCGGCTATAGGGCGGGCTCTGCCTAGGGCGCAGATTAGCTGGGTTGTAGAAAAACGCTCGGCCGAGATTTTGAGGGACAACCCGA
>DASVVZ010000380.1:0-6882 GCA_036389875.1 Pyrinomonadaceae bacterium | reverse complement strand
TGATGGTGCGCGGCACGTTTGCCAATGTGCGGATCAAAAATCTGATGGTCCCCGGCGTCGAAGGCGGGGTGACGGCGCTACAGCCCGTCGGCCAGCAGATGAGCATCTACGATGCTTCCGTTATCTATCAATCGGCCGGGGTCTCTCTGGTCGTGCTGGCAGGACAGGAGTACGGGACCGGAAGCTCGCGCGACTGGGCCGCGAAGGGCACGCGCCTTTTAGGCGTGCGAGCCGTCATAGCTCAGAGTTTCGAGCGCATACACCGCAACAATCTGGTGGGCATGGGCGTGCTTCCGCTGCAATTCAAAGAAGGAACGAACGCGCAGTCGCTTAACCTGGACGGCTCAGAGATCTACGACATAGTCGGCCTGGAAGGCAGCAACATACGCCCGCGCCAGGACGTGACGCTCGTGATACATCGCAAGGACGGCTCGACCGAAGAAGTCCCCGTCACACTTCGCATAGATACGCCGATTGAGGTTGATTATTACCAGCACGGCGGCATACTGCCCTACGTGCTTCGCCAACTGCTAGAACAACAGTGACGAGTGATGAGTAATGAGTGCTGAGTTAAGAGTTTTCTTCTTGCTCGTTACTCATCACTCAGTACTCAGTACTTTTTAAGGAGATTGATTATGTCTACCGCGCAACCAGCCGCGAGCGATACGGTGCGAAAGTACCAGCTTTTAATAGACGGGCAATGGGTGGACGCCGAATCAGGCAAGACCTTCGAGACCCCCAACCCGGCCACCGGCGAGACGCTGGCCCAGGTGGCAGAAGCAGACAAGGCGGACGTTGATAAGGCCGTGGCGGCTGCGCGTCGCGCCTACGAAGGCAAGTGGGGAAAGATGAGCGCGCGCGACCGTGGCCGCCTGCTCTACAAATTGTCGCAACTGATTGAGCAGCACGCCCAGGAGCTTGCGGAGCTTGAGACCGCCGATAACGGCAAGCCCATACGCGAATCGCTCTACGTAGACCTGCCGCAGGTCGTGGAGAACTTTGAATACTTCGCGGGCATGGCGACGAAAATCGAGGGCGAGACCATCCCCGTGGCTGGGCCGCTCTTCAACTACACGTTGCGCGAGCCGCTGGGCGTGTGCGGGCAGATTATCCCCTGGAACTTTCCCCTGCTGATGGCCGCATGGAAGCTCGCCCCGGCGCTCGCCGCCGGCAACACCATCGTCCTCAAGCCCGCAGAGCAGACGCCTGCGGGCGCTATGGAGCTAGGCAAGCTGATTCAGGAAGCGGGTTTCCCCGACGGTGTAGTTAACATCGTTCCCGGCTTCGGCGAAACGGCGGGCGCTGCGCTCGCTTCGCACCCGGGCATAGACAAGATCGCCTTCACCGGCTCGACCGATGTCGGGAAGATAATCGCCAGAACGGCCGCGGATAATCTGACAAAGGTTTCGCTCGAGCTGGGCGGCAAAGCGCCTAACATCGTCTTCGCGGACGCCAATATAGACCAGGCTGTCGCGGGCGCTATGATGGGCATCTTCTTCAACCAGGGGCAGGTCTGCTGCGCGGGCTCGCGTCTCTTTCTGGAAGCGAGCGTCAAGGACGAGTTCCTCGAAAAGTTCAAAGAGAAGGCTTCGCGCATAAAGGTAGGCGACCCTATGGACAAGACTACGCACATGGGTCCGCAGGTGTCGGAAGAGCAGCTATGCCGCATCAAAAGCTACGTTGACATAGCCAGGGAAGAGGGCGCCACGGTGCTCGCAGGGGGCGAGACGCCGGCGCTTGAAGGGAACTTCCAGAAGGGCTACTTCTTCCAGCCGACCATCTTCTCCGAAGTCAAGAACCAGATGCGCGTCGCGCAGGAAGAGATTTTCGGCCCCGTCGTCAGCGTCATCACGTTCGAGAACGAAGACGACCTCATCAAACAGGCCAACGAAACCATTTACGGCCTGTCGGCAGGCATCTGGACGCGTGACATAGTTCGCGCTCACCGCTTCGCGCGCGAAGTCCACGCCGGGGTAATCTGGATTAACACCTATAACATGTTCAACGCGGCCATGCCCTTCGGCGGCTACAAGCAGTCAGGCTACGGGCGCGAGATGGGCAAGCACGCCGTAGACCTCTACACGCAAGTAAAGAGCGTGTGGGTAGACCTCTCTGGCAAGCCCATCGGCTGGTTCGGAAAGTAGGAAATGGGAGATAGGGGTTCGGGGGTTAGTGAAAAGAAAATCCAGCTCTCTTTCTTTTACTAACCCCTGGCCCCAACCCGTATCCTCTATTCTTTAATTGATGAGACGACTAATCTCGTGTCTTGATGAGGAGTTTGCTCGTCTTAATGAGCGCACGCGCTCGCTTGTGGTGGTAGTGCCGGTTGAGAAGCTTTACTGGCAGCCAGGGGCTTCCAGCGGCGCGTTCCCGGTCTATTCCTGCGGCGAGCACATCCTGCGCAGTGCGGCTGTCGTAGAGCAGACCTTCGGCGGCATCAACGCGAATCTCTGGGACGACCCCTTTGAATGGACGCTGCCCGAAACTCTGAAGACGCCGGGCAGCATCATGGAATATCTGGAAGAGGTAGAAGCGACGCGTCAGGCGGGCTTCGACCGCTTCTCGGATGACGGCGATTTAATCAAAGAGATAGCCGTGCCATCGGGCGAGACCAGGCTGCTAGGAGCGCTTCTGCTTGAGACTCTGGCGCGGGCCGCGCATCATCAGGGACGCGCATTCGCCGCCTTTCAACTATTTTCAGATGCGCGATTGCCTTCGGTTTGAAGCGCCGCTTGATGGAACTATCGCTTGCGCCGTTTCGTAAAGCGCACAGGTCATGGCTGAAGCCGCCGGGCTGCTTCAGGGTCAGATAGTTAAGCCGGGAGCACTCTTTTCTATGCACTGCCCGCAATGCGGACAACAACAGGTCTCAAACGAACTGCGCTTCTGCTCGCGCTGCGGATTTCCACTGGGCGGCGTCCTGGAACTAGTGGCAAACGGTGGCATTCTTCCGCAATATCAAGCGCCTTCCGTAGTAGAGAAAAGCACCGGTGCTTCACCTCGCCGGAAGGGAGTTCGGCAGGGCGCAGCAATGGTTTTTCTGGCGGCGGTGCTTACGCCTCTCTTCGCCGTGCTGCACGAGTACCTGAGATTCCCGGAGTTGTTCATAGCGCTCTCTGCCGTCATAGGCTTCATCGGCGGCACGCTGCGCGTCATTTACGCTCTGATATTCGAAGAAGGCGCGCAGAAGGTGATTCAACTGAACCCGGGCACGCAGCAGCCCCTCTTCTCGCCTTATCAACAGCCCGCGCCTCAGCCGCGTGCGGCCGTGGATGAGAACCGTGCGAGGCCGCTTCCGCCGCAACCGCCCGCGCAGAACTGGCGTCGCCCTGACACCTCCGAGCTCGTCAACAGGCCGTTGAGCGTGACGGAACATACCACCAAGCTTCTGGACAGGCAGGATAAAGAAGAACCGCAATAATCTCTCTCTTCCCGGGTGACGCGTGGATGATAAAAGCAGAATCGGGCTTTCCGCGCGCCTGCGCGAGCGCATCGAGAGCCATGGCCCAATCTCTTTTCACGACTGGATGCAGGCGGCGCTCTACGACGAGCGGCAGGGCTACTATCGTCGAACTGGTATAAAGCGCTGGGGGCGCGAGGGGGATTACCGCACAAGCCCTGAGCGTAGCCCGCTCTTCGCCACAACCTTCGCGCGATTCTTCCGCACGCTTTATGAAGAGTTGGGAAGCCCCGCCAGCTGGACTGTCTGGGAAGCAGGAGCCGGCGCGGGCCACTTCGCAGAGGGCGTTCTGGAAAGCTTCAACAGCTCTTATCCTCATATTCTGGCCGCCACCCGCTACATTATTGACGACATAAACACGAACGCCCGCTCACTCATAGACGAGAAGCTGGCCCGCTTCGCCCCTCACTTTGAATACAGGAGTCTCTTCGACAGCCCCGCCCCATCGGAAAACGGCATCGTCTTTGCGAACGAGTTGCTGGATGCTTTTCCGGTTCATAGAGTGACGGTAGAGGGCGGCAGGTTGCTGGAGCTTTTTATAACTACGGGCGAGGCAGGGAATTTTACCTGGACGACGGGCGAGCTTTCCACGCCGCTAATCGCCGAGTACCTTCGGCAACTGGACGTGGTGCTCGCTGAAGGACAGCTGGCCGAGGTTAATCTCCATGCAATAGACTGGCTGAAGCGTGCGGCGGCGGTTTTCAAGCGCGGTTATCTAGTACTGGTGGACTACGGAGCGGAGGCGCACGAGTTGTATGACAAAAGCCTTCGCCCGGAAGGCTCGCTGCGCGCGTTCGGCCGCCACCATTTGATTGAAGATGCGCTGCTGGAGCCGGGCGAGCATGACCTCACCACCACGGTTGACTGGACTACCATTAAGCGCGCCTGCCGCGAGGCCGGATTAGAGATAATCTCCCTTGAGAGGCAGGATAGATTTCTACTTCGCGCGGGAATCCTTGAAGAACTGGAGCGCATGACTGCGGGCGAGACTGCCGACGCGGCCACGCTGAATCTGAGGGCTTCGGCGCGCGAAATGATTCTGCCGGGCGGGATGAGCGAGAGCTTTCAAGTCCTTGTCGCCAAAGGGTGAAAACACGCTCGTTCAAAAAGTGTGGGAGCTTGAGGCCAAATCCGGCGCTAGCAGAAAGGCTCAGGCCATTGCCCTGACGGCTTACGCAAGGGTGGAGGATCGAGTGCGCGCATTGTCCGTCGGCTTCAATCTGTTCGTCCCCAAGACTGTGGAGCCGGGCGAACTGATAATCTACATAGCGAATCTTGCCGAACTCATGACAGGCAGCCCCAGACAGAGTTTTTAGCGACATCAGTCGCGGCGGGAAAAGGTGTAATACAGCGTAGAGTAAAGGCGTGAGGAAGCCTGGCTGCTAAACCAGCTTCCTCACGCCTTTAGCGTCAAGTAATCTATCGCGCGTGCCTGAGATTACTTGATGTAAACGCTTGCCGTATTCGAGTAGGCGGAATTACCGCTGCTGTTAGCCGCGCGGACACGGTAATAATATGTCCTTTTCCTTTGAAGTGATCTATCCGTGAAGCTCGTCTGATTGGCGCCAACTGTTGCCACCTGTACAAAGCCGCTCGAAGCAGAAGTCGAGCGTTCTATTTTGAAAGACTGCTCATTGGTAGACCTGTCGCTCCAGTTCAATGCGGCTTCGCCCTGGCGATAGCTACTGGCAGTCAGGCCCGCCGGTGCTGTCGGAAGCGCGGCAGCGATTGTCGCCGTAGTCTTCGCCACGCTCGTCGCGCCGTTATTGTCCGTGACGGTTAAAGTCACTGTATAGGTTCCGGCTGCCGCGTAGGCGTATGACGGCATAGCCCCCATCGCAGCGGCCCCGTTGCCGAAGTTCCACTGATACAGGGTGATAGTACCATCCTGGTCACGTGACCCGCCTCCGTTGAATTGTAGAGACTGTCCGGCTATTCCGTTATATGGGCCACCCGTGTTGGCTACAGGCGGTTGGTTGACCCTCACGCTAACCACGTTCGAACCGACCGCAATGCCGCCGTTATCGGTGACGACAGCCTGTAGGGAGTATGTCCCTGGCGCTACATTGCTCCAGGTAATCCTGTAAGGACTTGTCGTCGCGGTGCCTATCAGCTGGTTATTCGAATAGAACTGCACCTGGCTTACAGTCCCGTCGCTATCCGAAGCATTTGCGCTAACCGTAATGGTGCCGGGAGCGTTAAAGGTAGCGCTATCGTATGGACTCGTTAAGCTTACCGACGGCGCCTGATTCGGAGTTGGCGTAGGATCGGGCTCGGGAATAATCGTCTCGTTGATTATGATCTTAACCGGGCGTGATGTGGTGGTCATGCCTGTATTGTCTGTGGCCACGCCTGTCAGCATATACTCGCCCACCTCCCTGGCATACCAGTGGGTGGTGTAGGGCGAAGCCTGGGCTGTGCTGACAAACTTGCCGTTGACGTAATAGTCTACGCGGCTGACCGTCCCGTCTATGTCGGATGCGTTCGCCTGTAGGACGACCGCCGAGTCGGTGGGATACGTGATGCCGTCGTATACATTTGCCAGTTCAATGGCAGGGGCCGCAGACACGCTCGTGCAGGAGCGCAGGGCCCTGTTGACGTTCAAGCGGCCACCTGTCGCCGTGATACCTGCGAGCGAAGAGGTCGAATCCACATTGTCCAGAATCGCGCTCTTCAGCGCGGCTGTATCGAGCGCGCACCTGGATAACAACAGCGCCGCCGCCCCTGAGACATGAGGGCTCGCCATGGACGTACCGCTCCACCAATCGTACCCGCCGCCGAGCGTAGTAGAAAGCACCAGCACGCCGGGCGCGCCCAGGTCTACGCTGCTCACGCCGTAGTTGGAGAAGGGGGCGAGCGTGTCCTGGTTGTCGGTGGCGGCCACGGAGATGACGTTCGGCGCGTCATAGCTGGCCGGGTAGAATGGCATCGCGTCGTTATCATCGCTGATGAGGTCGCCGCCCCCATTGCCGGCGCTGGCGACGAACAGCATGTCAGAGCCTTCGGCACGGTTTATCTGGTCAAGCAGCGCCTGAGAGGACTCGCCGTTCCAGCCCCAGCTATTGGAGAGCACTCGCACGTTGGCCCCGCCTGCAAAGGTGGCTTTGGCTTGAATCGCAAACTCTATAGCATCTATCGCGTCCGAGAGTGTGCCGCTGCCGGTGGCATCAATAAACTTCAGGGCCATGATGCTTGAAGTCCAGTTGACGCCAGCCACGCCCGCGCCGTTGTTTCCAGTCGCTCCGATTGTGCCGGCGACGTGCGTGCCGTGATTGTATTCATCCATCGGGTCGCAGGTCTTTGTGATGGCGTTGAAACCGTGCGTACCGGCTTCGCAGCGAATCGTCTGACCGCCGATTGTGACGAAAAAAGGGATGGGAGCCGACCACATGTTGGCGGCCAGGTCCGGATGGTTGTAGTCG
>DASVVZ010000379.1:0-2483 GCA_036389875.1 Pyrinomonadaceae bacterium | reverse complement strand
GCCTTCAGGCGGGCACGGGCGCGGGCGTGCGTTGGTCGCCGGATAATTTCTCTCGCCTCTTCTCGGACGCCTTTTTTCAGAGCGCGCTCCTGCACACGCTCGTTTACGCACTGCTCGCTTTGACGTGCGAGCTGCTGCTCGGGCTGGGGCTTGCTTTGCTGCTCAATCATGAGATGCGCGCCCGCTCTCTTTTCCGGGCGGCGCTGCTCGTGCCGATGATGCTGCCGCCCGTGGTGGTGGGCGTCGTCTGGCGGCTCGCGCTTAATCCCAACTTCGGCGCCGTCAACGGCACGCTGAAAAGCTTCGGCCTCAACACGGAGAGTTTGACCTGGACGGCGAGCCCGCGCCTAGCCTTTCTCTCCGTCGTAGCCGTTGACGTGTGGCAATGGACGCCCTTTGTCTTTCTGATACTGCTGGCGGGATTGCAGGCCATTCCGCAGGAGCCGTATGAGGCGGCGCGCATGGACGGCTCAAGCGCATGGCAGACGTTTCGCTTTATCACGCTGCCGTTACTTAAACCGGCCATACTGATTGTGCTGCTGCTCAGAACCATGGATTTGCTGCGGGTCTTCGACCAAATCTTTATCCTGACGGAAGGCGGCCCCGGCTTTGCCACCGAGACCGTGAGCCTCTACATCTATCGTGCGGCCTTTCGGTTCGGCAACTTCGGGTATGCTGCGGCCATGTCCTTCGTGCTGCTGCTGGTCACCAACGCAATCAGTCTTGTCTACATTCGGCTGCTACAGAAGCAGGAGAGCAGATGAAGGCGCAGCTTATGGGAAGGCTTCTGCGATACGCGCTTGCTATAGCGGCCGCGATGGCCGCCGTTCTGCCCGTTTACTGGATGATGACGATCTCGCTCAAGACGGAGATTGACCAGTTCAGCGTGCCGCCGAAGTGGTTCGTCTTCACTCCGACGCTGGCGCATTACAGGGACGCTTTCGCGGCTCGCTCCTTCGGCCAGTATCTCTTGACGAGCGTCCTGGTCTCTGTGCTTGCAACCTTGAGCGCGGTGGTGCTTGGAACGCTCGCCGCTTACGCGCTCTCCCATTTTCGACTGCCCGGTAGGCTGGACAAACACTTTGCGCTCTGGATACTTTCGACCCGAATGTTCCCGCCGATCGTCACGATCGTTCCGCTCTTTCTGATGATGCGCGATGTGAGGCTGCTGAACACGCGGCTATCGCTCATAATCGTCTACACGGCCTTTAACCTTCCGTTCGTAGTCTGGATGATGCGAGGCTTTTTCAGCGAGATTCCTAGAGAGCTGGAAGAGGCCGCGCGAGTGGACGGCGACTCGCGCCTCGGCGCATTGAGGCGCGTCGTGCTGCCCCTGGTTGCGCCGGGACTTGCGGCCACGGCCGTCTTCTGCTTAATCATCTCATGGAACGAGTTTCTCTTTGCGCTCGTCCTGACGCAGACGGACGCGGCAATGACGCTGCCCGTAGGCATAGCCGGGCGCGTCACTCAATACGAGATTAAATGGGGCGTCATGAGCGCCGCCGCTACGGTCGCCATGATGCCCATACTCGTCTTCGCGCTGGCCGTCCAACGCTACCTCGTTCGCGGCCTCTCGCTCGGCGCTGTGAAAGGATAGGGGATGGGGATTATGGGCTGGGGTTGGTGAAAAGAAAGAGACCTGGACTTTATCTAACCCCCAGCTCGCGAAAACCCCCCTCCCCATTGAATATGGATGTAAGGTTCGTCAAAGTGACAAAAGCATTCGGCTCGTCCGTGGTGGTGGACGGGCTTGAGCTTGCCGTCGAGGACGGGGAGTTCGTAGTGCTGCTGGGGCCTTCCGGGTGCGGCAAGACGACCAGCCTGCGTATGCTGGCGGGGCTTGAAGACGTGACCGGCGGAGACATCCTCATAGGCGGAGAGCGCGTCAACGATGTTCCGGCGCAGAAGAGAGACGTGGCGATGGTCTTTCAGTCCTACGCGCTTTATCCGCACATGACCGTGGCCGAAAACATCAGCTATCCCCTGCGGGTGCGCCGCACGCCGCGCGAAGAGATGAAAGGTAAAATCCTGCGCGTGGCGGAGATGCTGGAGATAACGGCGCTGCTTGAGCGCCGCCCGCGAGAGCTTTCCGGCGGAGAGCGCCAGCGTGTTGCCCTGGCTCGCGCTGTTGTGCGCTCGCCAAAGGTTTACCTGATGGACGAGCCGCTCTCTAATCTGGACGCGAAACTCAGGGTGCAGATGCGAGGCGAGCTTAAGCGCTTGCAGCACGAGCTGGGAACGACTACCGTTTACGTCACGCACGACCAGGCGGAGGCCATGACGCTGGCGCACCGCGTAGCCGTCATGCGAAAGGGGCGCTTGCAGCAGTTCGACACGCCCATGAACATCTACAACCTTCCGGCCAATCGCTTCGTGGCGGAGTTCGTTGGTAATCCCGGCATGAATTTTATAGAGGGAACTGTAGACAACCGCGAGCGCCGCTTTGTGAGCGGCGACCTTTCGCTCGCTCTCTCGGATTCTCA